>CAMFKC010000017.1 GCA_945956975.1 uncultured Methylocystaceae bacterium
CCCCCGCGCCGAGCGCCGCGCCGATCCAGAACGTGCCGTTGATCGCCAGATCGACCCGCCCGCGAAAACGAGCCGGCATGAATTCCTGGATGGTCGAGTTGATGGCGGCGTATTCGCCGCCGATTCCGGCGCCCGTGAGCAGCCGGAAAAAGCAGAAGCTGGCTAGGTCCCACGAAAACGCGGTCGCTGCGGTCGCGACGAGGTAGAGCGCCAGCGTGATGAAGAAGAGCTTCTTGCGGCCAAGCCTGTCGGTCAGCCAGCCGAAGAGCAGCGCGCCGAAAACCGCGCCCGCCAGATACACGCTGGACGCCAGGCCCACGTCCGCATCCGAAAAATTCAGTTTGGGCGAGGCCTTGAGCGCGCTGGCGATGGAGCCGGCGATCGTGACCTCGAGCCCGTCGAGCACCCAGGTAATCCCGAGCGCGACGGCGACGAGCGTGTGGAACCTTCCCCACGGCAGACGGTCCAGCCGCTGCGGAATATCGGTTTCGATCCGTGCGGCCAAGCGCGCCCTCCCGCGCCCATAACGCGCGAGGGATCGCCGGGTTGCCTTCAGCGCGACAGGCCGAACAGCGGCCGCAAGCGCGCCCCGAGCGCAACGCCGGCGACAGCGCATATGGCCCACACAAATCCGTGCAGGCTGCCGGACGCGAGGCCGGAGAAGAACGCGCCGATATTGCAGCCGCTGGCGAGGCGCGCGCCGAAGCCCATCAGCAGCCCGCCGAGCACGGCCGCCGCAAGCGAGGGCAGCGGCGCGCGCGCCTGTGGCGCAAAGGCGCCCGCAAGCCCCGCCGCGGCCAGCGCGCCCAGCATGAGGCCGAAATCCATGACAGAGGTGACGTCCGCGAACAGGCTGGCGGCCAGCGCCGGCTCGTCACGCCAGAATGGCCAAGCGGCGACATCGACCCCTGCCAGCGTGGCAAGTTTCGCGCCCCAGACTGCAAAGGCGTAGGTGACGCCCCACGGCCTGCCGGCCAGCGCCAGCGTCGCGACATTGACCAAAGCCAGCGCCGCCGCGCCGATAAATAGCGGCCACGGCCCCGACAGCGCAGACCCGCGCGCGAGATCGGCCGTCAATGCCTCGGCGCGGCCGTGCCTGAAGCGCTCGGCCGCCAGCGCCAACCCGTAGCAGGCGGCAAGCGCCAGCCCGGCGGCCGCGAGAGCCCCCGGCGCGCCCAGCGCGTCGACCAGCGAATGCGCGCCGATATCGGGCCAGCCGCGCCAGCCCAGCGGGTCGGCGGTGGCGGCGAAGGATCCCGCGACGAAGGCTGCGAGCGCGACGATCATGCGCGTATTGCCGCCGCCCGCCGTGTAGAGCGTGCCCGAGCCGCAGCCGCCGGCAAGCTGCATGCCGAGGCCGAACAGGAACGCGCCGAAGACCAACGCGGCCCCGACCGGCGCGACAAAGCCCGAGACCTCGCGCCCGAACAATGCGCCATTCGCCAGTGCGGGAAAGAACACGAAGATCGCCAGCGCCAGCATGATCAGTTGCGCGCGGATCGCACGGCCGCGGCGATCCTGCAGGAACCGCCGCCACGAAGCCGCGAAGCCGAACGAGGAATGGTAGAGCGCCATTCCGGCGAAGAAGCCGACGCCGGCCAGCGCCGCCTGCCGCCAGCCGAGTTCGCGCGCGCCGAGCGCGGCGACGACGACGAGCCCTGCAATGGCCACTGCGACGACGGGAAGCTGGATGCGCGACTCCGAAGGCGCGACCGACGC
This sequence comes from uncultured Methylocystaceae bacterium, assembly GCA_945956975.1. Taxonomy (GTDB): domain Bacteria; phylum Pseudomonadota; class Alphaproteobacteria; order Rhizobiales; family Beijerinckiaceae; genus JAJXWB01. Next base: position 1,720 of record CAMFKC010000017.1, read on the forward strand.
CATGCTCATGGTGCGGCCGTCGCCTGGGCGGATGAGCGCGCCCGCCCAAAGGCAAGCAAGGCGCAGGCGCGCATCGACATTTTTCTCGTGGTCATCCCGCCTCACACGCTGCGACGAAACTCGCTATAGCGCGCGATCGATCACGGGCGCAGTCACGAATGGGTGATGCGCCGCAGGCTCAGGCGTCGAGCACCTTGCCGGGGTTCATGATGTTCTGCGGATCGAGCGCGCGCTTGATCGCGCGCATCACGTTCAACGTTTCTGGCGAATGCTCTTCGCGCATGTACTTGATCTTCGCCTGGCCCACGCCGTGCTCGCCCGTACAGGTGCCGCCCATGTCGAGCGCGCGGCGCACGAGGCGCTCGACGAAGGTCTTGGCCCGCGCCACGTCTTCCGGATCGTCCGGATCGAATTGCGGGCCCGTGTGAAAATTGCCGTCCCCGACGTGGCCGACGACCGGCGCGACGATGCCGAGGCGCTCGGCGTCCTCGATCGTCTCCATCACGCAATCGGCGAGCCGGGAGATCGGCACGCAGACGTCGGTCGAGAAGCCCGACATTTCCGGCTTCTTCTTCAGCGTCTGATGCGCCCAGTAGACATCGTGGCGCGCCTGCCACAGCTTCGTGCGCTCCTCCGGCTTGGTCGTCCAGTTGAACGGGCCGCCGCCATTGCCTTCCGCCAGTTCCTTGAAGCGCGAGGTCTGCTCCTCCACGCCCTTCTCTGTGCCGTGGAATTCGAGGAAAAGCATCGGCGCCTCGGTCAGGCCGAGCTTGGCGTAATTGTTGAAGGCGCGCACGGTCAGGGGATCGACGAGTTCGATGCGCGCGATCGGCAGGCCGGACTGGATCGTCTCGATCACCGTGTCGCACGCCGCCTTGATCGAGGGGAACTGGCAGGTCGCCGCCGAGATCGCTTCCGGGATGCCGTAGAGCCTCAGTGTGATCTCGGTGATGATGCCGAGCGTGCCTTCCGACCCCACGAAGAGCCGCGTGAGATCGTAGCCGGCCGAAGACTTTTTCGCGCGCCGCGCCGTCTTCACGATCCGGCCGTCGGGCATGACGACGGTCAGCGCCAGCACGTTGTCCTTCATCGTGCCGTAGCGAACCGCGTTGGTGCCGGACGCCCGCGTCGCGCACATGCCACCGATGGAGGCGTCGGCGCCGGGGTCGATCGGGAAGAACAGGCCGGTGTCGCGCAGATAGTCGTTCAGCGCCTTGCGGGTCACGCCGGGCTGCAGAACCACGTCCAGATCCTGCGCATGGACCTCGAGAATGTTGTTCATCTGCGAGACGTCGATGCACAGACCGCCATAGGGCGCATTCGTGTGGCCCTCGAGCGACGTGTTGGTGCCCAGCGCAATCACCGGCACGCCGCGTGCGGCGCAGATCTTTACCGCATCCGACACGTCCTCGGTCGATTGCGCGAAGACCACCGCGTCCGGCGGCTGGTTCGGCGTCCAGGAGAGATTGTGGCCATGCTGCTCGCGCACCGCCATGGAGGTGACCAGCCGGTTGCCGAAACGCGCGGCGAGTTCGCCCACGGCTGCATCGATTTCAGCCTGCGGCGGACGCTGGGTCAGCCGCGCGATGGCGGGATCGTGTTCGGTCACTTGGGGCACTCCCGGATCTGGTTTTGGCGCAATCTAGTCCCGCGCCTCCCGCGCGTCGAGGCGCGGGATCAAGGACGGACCGCGAGCCTTCAGGCTCGCAGTTCTGGGCAGGTGCGAGCCTGAAGGCTCGCGGTCCGCCTACTTCTTCATCCGCATCCGGCCGAGATAATCGCGCTTGCCCAGCGGCACGCCTTTCGCGCGCAGCATGCCGTAGGCGGTCGTGGCGTGGAAATGCACGTTGGGGATCGAGAAGGACATGAGGAAGTCTTGCGTCACGAAGGGCAGCTTGTTGTCGCCCAGAGCAAAGACCATATCCTTGTCTTGCAGCGCGTCGATTTCCTCGCGGGTCTGGGCCTTCAACGCGGCCAGCGCGTCGTTCACGAGCGCTTGCAAACCCGCATAGTCCTTCGGCCCGCCGCCGGGCGGCGAGAAGAGCCCCGCCTTCGCGCCGTCGATCGCGCCCTTCGAATGATGCACGACAGACAGAATCTGGAAGCGAAACGGCAGCATGTCGGGGGCGATGCGCATCTCGACCATGTCGGCGAGCGCGCCCTCCTTGTCGGCGAGGTGCGCGCGGCCCTTTTCCAGGAACGCGGCCACGCTCGTCAACGTCTGGATGAACCCGGCGACACTGACGTCGTAAAGTGAAATCCCCATTGGCGCGCTCCTTGCTTTCCGTTGTTTGTCGAGATTGCGACAAGCTAGCGGCTCGCACGCCGAACACAAGCGCGCGGCCACATTGCACGTATGACTTTTGGGACTGCCGCGCGTGCGCCGGGCGCCGTAACGCGCATCGATATTTCAGTCAGGAATTTCCATGCTGGGTCCAGCCGATATCGACGATTGGGACGAGGACGAAAGCGACCGTCTGCGCGCCGCGATCCGCCTGCTGCCGATCATGCGCCGGATGAGGGACGAACCCGGCGCCGCGCGCGCCGCAATCGGCGCCACGCTCGCAACGCGCCTGGAGGCGTTCAGCCAAGATGCGCGCCGGCCTGTCCACGAATTGCGCAGCCTGCTCGACGATCTTCGCCGCCTGCGCGTCTGAGCCTCAGGCGCCGATCGCCCCGGATGGCGCGAGCGCGCCCGACAGGCGCTTGCGCGCCGTCTCCGCATCCGGCGCCAGCGTCACCAGCCGGCGGTCGAGCCCGTTCTGGATCAGCGTGCGCAGCACCGGCTTCTGGATGCCCGCGATCGCCACGCGCACGCTTCGCTTCTGCGCCTTCTCGAAGAAGCTGATCAGCGCATGCGCCGCCGTCTCGTCGATGAAGGGCACGCGCCCGAGATCGAGCACGAAGCCGCGCGGCTTCTCGCCGATGCGGTCGAGCACGGACGACACGAAGCCCGCCGCGCCGAAGAACAGCGGCCCGCGCAGCGACAGAACGGCGATCCCGCGCGCGTCGAAATCATGCGCGCCCTCGGCTCCGCCGACCGTGTCGGGCACATCGTCGTCGACGAGGCGGGTGTGCGTGGCCTTCTCCACCACGCTCGCCATGCGGTGCATGAACAGCAGCGAGCCGAGGGTCACGCCGACGCCGATCGCTTCGGCCACGTCGCGGAACACGGTGAGGCCGACGGTGACGAGGAAGATCCCGGCCTCCGCCCAGTCGCGGCGGAAGATCGCGCGGATCTCCTCCTTCTCGATCATGTTCCAGGAGACGATGACCAGAACGGCGGCGAGCGCGGCCAGCGGCACATAGGCCACCAGCGGCCCCGCCACCAGCATGAACACGAGCACGAAGACGGCATGCAGCATGCCCGCCACCGGGCCATGCGCATGGGCGCGCACATTGGTCGCGGTGCGCGCGATCGTTCCTGTCGCGCACAAGCCGCCGAACAGGGCGGACGCAATGTTGGCGTAGCCCTGCGCCACCAGTTCGCAGTTCGAGCGATGCCGCCGCCCCGTCATGCCGTCGGCCACCGCCGCCGAGAGCAGCGACTCGATGCCGCCGAGCAGCGCCATGGCGAAGGCCGCAGGCGCGACATCGATGATCCTGGCGAAGGAAAACGCCGGCAAATGCGGCATGGGCGGAGAGGTCGGCAGCGCGCCGAAGCGCGCGCCGATCGTCTCCACGGGCAGCTTGAGCAGGAAGACCGCGATTGAGACCGCCGCCACCGCCACCAGCAGGCCGGGGAAGCGCGGGTTCCAGAATTGCAGCGACAAGATAGCGCAGAGCGTCGCCACGGCCACGCCGAGCGCCGCCGGATTGAAGCTCGCATGCGCCGCCCAGAGCGCCTCGACCTTGGGCACGAAGGCCGCCGGCTCGCGCGCCAGAGACAGGCCGAAGACGTCGCGCATCTGGCTCGCCATGATGATGACGGCGATGCCCGCCGTGAAGGCCACCAGCACGCTGTGCGGTATGTATTTGATCAGCGAGCCCAGCCGCATGTAGCCGAGGCCGAGCAGCATGAACCCGGCCATGATCGTGGCCAGGAGAAAGCCGTCGTAGCCGAAGGTCTCGATCGTCTTGGCGACGAGCACGATGAAGGCGCCGGCGGGCCCCCCGATCTGGAAGCGGCTGCCGCCCAGCGCGGAAATGAGGAAGCCGCCGACGATTGCCGTGGTCAGGCCCGCCGCGGGCCCCGCGCCCGAGGCGATGGCGATCGCCATGGACAGCGGAATGGCGACCACCGCGACCGTGAGACCGGCCAGCGCATCCTGCCGCAAGTTGGCGGGCGTATAGCCCTCGCGCAGCACCGTCACGAGCTTGGGGGCAAATAGCTCCCTGAATTGCGGCGCCGCCGGCGCGCTTGCAGCGCCCGTCATTTCGTGACCTCGACTCGATTGCTTGTGCGCTCACGCTAGCACGCGGAAGCATGAGCGTTGCAAGCGGCCATTGGACGCATCGAGGTCCGCCTGGCCTCAGCCAGCAAATCCGCCTTCGTCCAGAAAGGCCTGCTCCGCCTCCGTCATTGCGCGGCCGAGGATCGGATTGCGGTGCGGAAAACGGCCGAAACGTTCGATGATCTCGCGGTGAATGATCGCGTATTTCAAGCCTTCCGCATCGTCCGCCGCCGCGCACAGCGCTTCGCAGCGCTTCTGATGGCCAAGGTCCTCCGCATGCAAGAAGGGCAGGTAGAAGAAGCTTTTGAGAGGCGGGCCATACGCCGCGTCGAACGCGCGTGCGACAGCCCGTTCCGCGACCCGCAAGGCGTAAGCATCGGTCGCGAAGGCCCTGGCCGTGTCGCGGAACATGTTGCGGGGGAACTGGTCCGTCAGAAGGATCAGCGCGAGCGAGCCTTCGGCGGTTTCGTCCCACCTCGGCAGATCGCCACGCGCTGCGGCCTCGTGGATCGACAGGAACCGCGCCTTGGTCAGAGCGTCAAAGTCCGGATCAACGGCAAACCAGCGGTCCGGACCGGCGTCGAGCCAGAAGTCGATGATGTCGCGAGGGGTGGGGGGCATCGGTTGATCCAGTCCGTCATTGCGAGAAACGCAGTGACGAAGCAATCCATCCCCGGGTCTCTGATCAACAAGCGGAGATGGATTGCCGCGTCGGCATGCCTCCTCGCAAGGACGGCAAAATAGCGCGAACTACTCAGCCGCCTGCCCGATCGGGTGCTTGTAGGCCTCCAGCCAGCCGGCCGGCGCATAGGCCGCGAGATTGCCGAGGTTCGCGATCGGCAGGTGCAATTCCGGCGCGTGCAGGATCTCGAGGAATTCCGCATGGTCGGGATGATGCGGATCGCCGATGAAGGCTTCCTCATATTCGCTCTTCGAGAAGACGTCGCGCTGCCGGTACATGTTGAACATCACGCTGTCGGCCGCGTATTCCTGCCCCATGCGCACGAAGGCCGGCATTTCCCGGTAATTGGCGTTCTGCACGACCATCGAGAACATGAGGTGCTTGATTTCGCCCGCCTCGCGCTTGGTCTTGAGGAAGGCGAGATTCTTCAGGAGCCGCGCGAAATTGCCGGGCCGGCGCACGTTGGCGTAGGTGTCGGCCTCCGCCGCGTCGATGGAAATCTGCACTGCGCCCACATGGCCGGACAGGTTGAGGTCGCGCCAGGCGCGCTCGTCGAACAGCTGGCCGTTGGTGTGCAGGTGAAGCTGCAGGTCCTTGTAATCGTCGCTCGACGTCAGCCGCTTGATCAGGTTCCGGAAATGGTTGGAGCCGAAGGCGTCGCCCGAGCCGGTGATGATCACCTCGCCCGCGTCCTTCAGCATCGGCAGCAGGGACTTCTCGGTGAGGTCGTCGAGCTTTGCCTGCCGCGCCTTGTTGGCGACGTAGATGCCCGACCGGCAGGAGGGGCAGGCCAGGTTGCAGGATTTGTCGTGGGAAAGCACCACCTGCAGCGGCGGCGGCGGCACGTCGCGGCCCTTGCGGTGGTGGTCGATGAACTCCTGCGCCTCCGGCGTATCGCGCGGCTCGAGCTGGCGGCCGGCGATGAAGGGGCAATTGACGTGGTCGCAATAGCTGTACGACCCGTCGATGATCGAATCCCGGATCTTGTTGGCGATATCCGAGTGCCAGACGTCGCGGTGGTCCTGGTCGAGCCGGCCGATCGGCGTCGGCAGGTAGACCGGGCAGCAGGCGAACACGAGCCCCGTGTGCGTCGTCTCCATCGTGTTGAACGGACGGCGGCAGAAGTGCGTCTTGAGGTAGGCCTTGGCCGCTTCGTCCTGCGCCTGGCTTTGCGCGTAGGCGCGGCGCTGGCGCAGCTTCAGGATCAGGTTGTTGTTGACGAAGGAGGCGACCGCATCGGCCCGGTCGCGACCGATGAAATCGAGCACGGCCGGGCTCGCCGCCCATTGCAGCAGCCGGCGCGGAGAGAGCGCGCTGGTCTTGCCGTCGGTGTCCTTGCTGGTCGTCATCGAAGCCGATTACCTGTTCACACCGCCGGAGCCGCGAGCCGTCCGGTGACACAAATGCGGCGGTGCCCCGCGTGAAAACGCAAGGCTGGCCGTTGGATGGCCAGAATATAGGTCGCCCGGCCGGATTGCAAAGACGGCGGGCTTGCGGCCCGTGACAAAGGGGTCCTCCCGCCCCACATTGACGGCATCCCGAATCGCCCGAGGAACTAGCCATTTTGCCGCATGCCCCGCAGGACTCGCATGACCACGCGACATTCGACGATGCCCCCGCGCCCGGCGGCATTCGCGAACGCGCGTTGGCCACGCGCGGGGCGCCCTGGCTCGCGACCCTGAACCCCGAACAGCGCGCAGCGGTGGAATCCATCGACGGCGCGGTTCTCGTGCTCGCGGGGGCCGGCACCGGCAAGACCCGCGTCCTGACCACGCGCATCGCGCACATCCTGGCGCTGGGCAAGGCGCGTCCCTCGGAAATCCTGGCCGTCACCTTCACCAACAAGGCCGCCCGCGAGATGCGGGAACGGGTGGCGGCGCTGGCGGGCGGCGTGGCCGAGGGCATGCCGTGGCTCGGCACTTTCCACGCGATTTCCACCAAGATCCTGCGCCGCCATGCCGAACTCGTCGGCCTCAAGTCGAACTTCACCATCCTCGACACGGACGACCAGATCCGGCTGCTCAAGCAGATCATCCAGGCCGAAAACATCGACGACAAGCGATGGCCCGCGCGCACGCTCGCCTGGCAGATCGACGCGTGGAAGAACCGCGGCCTGACGCCCGACAAGGTTCCCGCCGGCGAAGCCGAGAGCTTCGCCAACGGCAAGGGCGCAAAACTCTATGCGCTCTATCAGGAGCGCATGAAGACGCTGAACGCAGCCGACTTCGGCGACCTGCTTCTCGAAAGCCTGCGCCTGTTCCGCGAGCACCCGGACGTGCTGCGCAATTGGCAGCAGCGCTTCAAGTACATACTCGTCGACGAGTATCAGGACACCAACACAGTCCAGTACCTGTGGCTGCGCCTGATCGCGCAGGGGCGCGACAATGTCTGCTGCGTCGGCGACGACGACCAGTCGATTTACGGCTGGCGCGGCGCCGACGTCGACAACATCCTGCGTTTCGAGAAGGATTTTCCCGGCGCAAAGGTCATCCGCCTCGAACGCAACTACCGCTCGACCGGGCACATTCTCGCCGCCGCCGCAGGGCTGATCGCGCATAACAAGGATCGCCTCGGCAAGACGCTCTTCACCGACGGCGACGACGGCGAGAAGCCCAGCGTCTGCGGCGTCTGGGATTCGGAAGAGGAAGCCCGCGCGATCGGCGAGGACATCGAGCAATTGCAGCGCAAGGGCCATCGCCTCGACGAGATCGCCATTCTCGTGCGCGCCTCCTTCCAGATGCGCGAATTCGAAGAGCGCTTCATCACGCTCGGCCTGCCCTATCGCGTGATCGGCGGCCCGCGCTTCTACGAGCGCGCCGAAATCCGCGATGCGCTCGCCTATCTGCGCTGCGTCGCGCAGCCCGCCGACGACCTCGCCTTCGAGCGCATCGTCAATACGCCGAAGCGCGGCCTCGGCGACGCCACGCTGCAATTGCTGCACGACCACGCGCGCGCGGCCGGCGTGCCGCTGATGCGCGCCGCCGCCATGATGGTCGAGACGGAGGAGCTGAAGCCGAAGCCGCGCACGTCCCTGCGCAACCTGATGATCGATTTTGCGCGCTGGGCCTCGCTGATCGACCAGAAGCCGCACAACGAACTCGCCGAGACCATTCTCGAGGAATCCGGCTACGTCGACATGTGGCGCGCCGACCGCACGGCGGAGGCTGCCGGCCGCCTCGAGAACCTCAAGGAATTCGTGCGCGGCATGGAGGAGTTTCCCGACCTCGCCGCCTTCCTCGAACACATTTCGCTGGTGATGGAAAAGGACGAGGCCGCCGAGGGCGAGCGCATCTCGATCATGACGCTGCATGGCGCCAAGGGCCTCGAATTCGAGACCGTCTATCTGCCCGGCTGGGAGGAAGGCCTGTTCCCGCATCAGCGCTCGCTCGACGAAAGCGGCCGCGCCGGCCTCGAGGAAGAGCGGCGTCTCGCCTATGTCGGCATCACGCGCGCCAAGCGCCGCGCCAAACTCTATTTCGCCACCAACCGCCGCATCCACGGCCTCTGGCAATCCACCATCCCCTCGCGCTTCCTCGACGACCTGCCGAACAGGCACGTCGACGTCATAGAGGCGCCGAGCGCCTCGCAATACGGCGGCTACGCGCTCTCGCGCTTCGAGAACATGGACACCTACGGGTCCACCTATTCGACGCCGGGCTGGAAGAGGGCACAGGCCAGAAGCAATGACACGAAGGGCGGCGGCGGTTTTGGCGAGCGCAGCCAGTCGCCGTTCGCGTCAGGCCGCGCGCAGACGCAGGCCGCGCGGCGGGGGCCGATGACGATCGAGGGCGAACTCGTCGCCAAATCCTCGGCGTCATCCTCCTTCGGCCGCGGCGACCGCGTGTTTCACATCAAATTCGGGCCGGGTTCGATCTTCGCTGTCGACGGCAACAAGTTGACGGTGGATTTCGACAAGGCGGGCCGGAAGATGGTGCTGGAGAGTTTTGTGCAGCGGGGGTGACGATTGACGTACTACGAAACGCGTAGTACGCTTCCGATATGATCAAGTCGTGGGCGAACAGTGCGACACGACGCTTCGCCGAGGACGGAAAGAGCAAATTCTCTGGCTTGGATGAAGACCTGGCCATGGACCTTCTCGCGGCCTTGAATGCCGCCGGAAAACTCGCTGACCTGAGCCCGTTGAAATCGCTCGGACTCCACAAGCTGGCCGGAGACCGCAAAGGGCAATGGGCCCTGAAGGCGAACGGCCCCTGGCGCGTCTGCTTCCGGTTTCATGAAGGCGACGCCTACGACGTCGAAATCGTTGACTACCATTGAGAGTGCAGATGATGCGTCCCGTTCACCCCGGCAGAATCCTCAAGCGCGAACTCGAAGCCCGAGACATGTCGGCCAACCGGCTCGCGATCGCGCTGCGCATCAGTTCCGGCCGCATCGTCGAAATTTTGAACGGCAAACGCGGCATTTCGCCGGAGACCGCACTGCGGCTCGCTCGCTATTTCGGCAACGACGCGCGCTTCTGGCTGAACCTGCAGACGGCTTACGAACTGGCGGTCGCCGAGCGCGACATGGGCGCGCGCATCGAGGCGGAGGTGCAGCCGCAGGTCGCATAACCGTCGCTGTCACCCATCTCGACACCCGCGCCTTCCGCCCGCTACCATTCGCGCACAAGCGCTGAGGGAGCGAAACCAATGGCCAAGAAATCCGCCTCGAAGAAGGCGTCGGCGCCGTCGAAGGCAGCCGCGCCCAAGAAGGCCGCGAAGAAAGCGGCAAAGAAGGCCGTCGCCAAACCGGCCGCCAAGGCGTCGGGCAAGAAAGCTTCGGACAAGAAGGCTTCGGGCAAAAAGGCGCTCGCGGCCGCGCCGAAGA
>CAMFKC010000018.1 GCA_945956975.1 uncultured Methylocystaceae bacterium
GCTGGTGCCCGTCGACATGCGTGGGCTCGGCGCCCATCGCATCGCAGAAGGCGTCGATCTGCCGGCCGATTTCCGCCTCGATTTCCGCGCGCGGCAGGCGGCGCGACAGGGCGGCCGCAACCAGCGCGCCAAGCCCGGGAAATTCGCCGCCCGGCGCAACCCGCGGCATGGGCCCGAGCGGCGCGCCGACGGTGAGCGTGACATGCAGGCCGAGATCCACCGGCGGGCGGGCGGCCTGCCAGTCGCGCGCGGCGCGTCGGAAGTCGGGCAGCGAGGCCATTGCGGAGGCAGCCGAAATCCGGCCCGCTGCAGCCGTCTCCAGAAGCCCGCGGCTGACCGCTTCAGTCATGCCGTAGTCGTCCGCGCACAGGATGAAGTCGAGTTCGTCCATCGGTCCGTCCGGAGGACGCTGCGCCCTCTTCGCGATTTTCATCGCCGGTTCAGGCGGCAAGATCAACAAGGGCCGCCAGGTCCGCCAGCCAGAATCGGCCTTCCCCTTTGCCCCCACCCGCACTAAGCCTTATGCCCCGATCAAGCAGCGTTGAACCGGAGAAGCCATTGGCCGCCGAGGCCCACAAGATACCAGAACTGACGGTCCTCGTTCCCGTGTTCAACGAGGCGGAGAATGTCGCGCCGCTGCTGGCGCGGCTGACGCCTGCCTTGGAGCGCTGCGTGGCGTCGCATGAGGTGATCTTCGTGGACGACGGCTCGAAGGACGGCACGATGGACGCCGTGCGCGACGCGCATGCGCGCGACCCGCGCGTCGACGCGATTTCGTTCAGCCGCAATTTCGGCAAGGAGGTGGCCATCGCAGCGGGGCTGGATCATGCCCGCGGCCGCGCCGTCGTCATCATGGACGCGGACCTGCAGCATCCCCCCGAGGCGATCGCCAGCATGGTGGAGAAGTGGCGCGAGGGCTACGGCAACGTCTATGGCCTGCGCAGCGATCGCGACAGCGACTCCGCCTTGCGGCGCGCGCTGACGGCGCGCTTCTACCGTTTGTTCGCGCGGCTCGGCGAGACGCGGCTGCCGCCCGGCGCCGGCGACTTCCGCCTGCTGGACCGCCGGGCGGTCAATGCGCTGATGCGCATGCGGGAGCGCGCGCGTTTCAACAAGGGCCTGTATTCGTGGATCGGCTTCAAGTCGATCGGCATTCCCTACCAGGACGCGGAACGCGCATTCGGCGAATCGAAATTCACCTATCGCAAGCTGACCCGCTTCGCGCTGGACGGGCTGATGTCGTTTTCGACCGTGCCGCTGATGGTATGGACATTCATCGGCATGACCGTCTCCTTCCTGGCGATGTTTGCGGCCGTCTACATGGTCATATCCACGCTGATCAAAGGCACGGACGTGCCGGGCTACGCCTCGCTGATCGTGTCGATCAGCTTCCTCTCGGGCATCCAGCTCATGTCGCTCGGCATTCTCGGCGAATATATCGGCCGCATCTTCGCCGAGGTGAAGGGACGCCCGCTCTATATCGTCGCCGAGCACCTCTCGGTCGACGAGCGCGACCGCGCCATCCGCGACAGCGCGACGCCGCGCGCGGCCGAATGATCCGAAACCTGCTCTCGGTCGGCGGCTTCACGCTGCTGTCGCGCATCACGGGATTCGTGCGCGACATCGTGCTGGCGGCGACGCTCGGCGCGGGCTTCATGAACGACGCCTTCGTCGTCGCCTTCCGCCTGCCCAACCATTTCCGCGCGATTTTCGGCGAAGGCGCATTCAACGCCGCTTTCGTGCCCTCCTATGCGCGCGTGCTGGAGACGGAAGGCGCGGCGGAGGCGAAGGCCTTCTCCAGCCGCATCTTCGCATTGCTGCTCGGCTCGCAAGTGTTGCTTCTGGTGTTCGCGCTGGTCTTCACCCCGCTGCTGGTCGATCTTCTGGCGCCGGGTTTTCGCAGCGACCCCGCCAAATTCGACCTCGCCGTCGCGCTGACGCGGGTGACGTTTCCCTATCTGCTTTTCGTCACGCTGGTGACGCTGCAATCGGGCGTGCTCAACGCCAACGGCAAGTTCGCGGCGGCAGCCTTCTCGCCGGTGTTGATGAACGTCACGATGATCGCCGCGCTATCGGTCGCCTTCCTGTTTCCGAGCGCGGCCTATGCGGCGGCGGCGGGCGTGTCGCTGTCGGGCGTGCTGCAATACGCGCAGCTCGACATCGCCGCGCGTCGCGCGGGCATTGCGCCGGTGCTGATGCGGCCGCGCTGGGACATCGACATCAGGCAGTTCTTCCGCGCCCTCGGGCCCGCGGTCATCGGCTCGGCTGGCGTGCAGATCGCGCTGTTCGTCGACACGATCATCTCGTCGCTGCTCCCGACGGGCGGCCCGTCGTCAATCTACTATGCGGACCGCATCTATCAATTGCCGATCGGCGTGATCGGCATCGCCGCCGGCACGGTCCTGCTGCCGGAAATGAGCCGCGCCTTCTCGGCCGGCGCGCCGGAAGAAGCGATCCGCGCGCAGAACCGCACGATGGCGCTGACCATTGCGCTGGCCGCGCCCTTCTTCATCGCCTTTGTCGCCATTCCCGATCTCATCATGCGCGCGGTTTTCGTGCGCGGGCGCTTCACCGAGGCGGACGCCGCCGCCGCCGCCGCGGTGCTTGCGGCCTACGGCATCGGCTTGTTCGCCATCGTGCTGATCTCTTCCGCGCGCGCCAGCTTCCAAGGGCGCGGCGATACGACGACGCCGATGATCGCTTCGCTGACCGCCGTCGCGCTCAACGTCGGCTTGAAGCTCATGCTCTACAAGCCGCTCGGCGCGCCGGGCCTGGCGGTGGCGACCGCCGTCGGCGCCTGGCTCAATTTCGGCATTCTCGTCGTGCTGGCGATCCGCGTGGGGGCAATGGCGCCCAATGCCGTGCTCATCAAGGTCGCCGGCGCGAGCCTTGCAGGCGCGGTCGCTCTGGCTGGCGTCGCCGTATTCGGCCAACCCCACGCCCACGCCTTTGCGGCCCGGTTCGGCGGCTTTGCCGATATGATCGAACTCGCGCTGCTGGGGATCGCAGGCATGGCGGCCTATATCCTCGTGTTCCTCGCCGCCGCCAAGGCGATGCGCCTCGATCTGTCGGCGCTCAAGGGCGCGCGGCGACGGGCGAAAACCGCCGTTGCAGCCAAGGAGACCGGCGCATGAGCCAACCGATGCTCTACGTATTCGACGCCTACGGCACGTTGTTCGACGTCCATTCGGCGGTCGCGCGCCATCGCGCGCTGGTCGGCCCCGAGGCCGAGCGCATGTCGGAAATCTGGCGCACGAAACAGCTCGAATACACCTGGACGCGTTCGCTGATGGGCGCCTATCGGGATTTCGCGGGCCTGACCGAGGATGCGCTGGATTTCGCCGCTGCGCGCTGCGGCGGCATTTCTGCCGAGGCGCGGGCCAAGCTGCTGTCGGCCTATGAAACGCTCGACGCCTTCCCCGATGTCGTCCCGACGCTGAAGGCGCTGAAGGCCAAGGGCGCGCGGCTCGTCATCCTGTCGAACGGCACGCCGGCGATGCTGGAGAGCGCCGTGCGGTCGGCCGGTCTCGACGATCTGCTCGATCCCTCGATCTCCGTTGCGGAGGTCGGCGTGTTCAAGACGGATTTCCGGGTCTACGAGCGCGTCGGCGCGCGCTATGGCGTTGCGCCCGCCGATGTCTCGTTCCAGTCGTCGAACCGCTGGGACGTCGCGGGCGCATCGCGGTTCGGGTTCCGCGCGGTCTGGATCAATCGCAGCAAGGCGCCCGACGAATATCGCGACATGCCCCCGGCGGCCGTGCTGGACGGGCTCGCCGGGCTGCTGGAGCAATAGACCGCGCGCTCCGAGGCTCGCGGCCGTCTTCACGTTTCAGGCGCTGCCGACCATCTGCGACAGCCCCGGAATTCCGCGCGCGATCTCCTTGACCCGCTCAGGCCCGATCTGCTCGCCGCCGAATTCGAAGATCTGCTTGCCTACGGTCTTGATCTGATCGGTGTCGAGGCCCTGGTCCTTCAACTGCCCGGCGAGCGCCATCAGGCCGCCGGCGCTGCCAGCGGCGCCGCCGAGGCCGCCGAGCATCCCGCCGAGCGCGCCCATCAGTCCGCCGCCGCCGTCCGCGGCGCCCTGTGCGATGGCTTCGTCGCCGCCGGGAATCGCCCTGAGGAGATCGCCGACCGGACCTTCGGGCGCGTGCTTTTTGAGAAACCCGAGGATCAGGCCGATCGCCTGGCGCGCCGTGGCTTCGTCGATGCCTGTCGCGGCCACGATCCGTTGAATAAGCTCTTCCATGACAACCTCTTGATGTTCAAAAGCGCTCACCGGTGGCCGGCGGCCGGAGAGGCCGGGGATTAGTCGCGCCCATCGCAGGCGATTGCAAGGCTGAAAAGCCGGCGCGCTTTCCCTCGCCGGACGTGGCGCGGGCTGGCCGCTTGCCGTATAGATCGGGCATTCGCATGTGATTTGCGCGCGAGGCCGCGCCAGCAGGAATGGAGCAATCCGTGGCGGACGATCCCAACCAGGTCGAAGGCAAGATTCTCGTCGGCAAGAGCAGCGACGCCTATCGCTACCTCAACCTGCCGCTCGGCAACCGCCACGGGCTCGTGACCGGGGCGACCGGCACCGGCAAGACGGTGACGCTGCAAAAGCTGGCGGAAGGTTTCTCCAACGCCGGCACGGCCGTCTTCGCCGCCGACGTGAAGGGCGATCTCTCCGGGCTGTCGCAGCCCGGCGATTCCAAGCCGCCCTTCGTCAAGCGGGCGCAGGAACTGGGGATGCAATATACGCCCGACACGTTCCCCGTGGTGTTCTGGGACGTGTTCGGCGAACAGGGCCACCCGATCCGCGCCACGATCTCCGAGATGGGCCCGCTGCTGATGGCGCGCCTGCTGGAGCTCAACGACACGCAGGAAGGCGTGCTCAACATCGTCTTCCGCGTCGCCGACGACAACGGCCTGGCGCTGCTCGACCTCAAGGACCTGCGCGCGACGCTCCAGTTCGTCGCCGACAACGCCTCCACGCTCACCACCAAATACGGCAATGTCGCCATTGCAACGGTCGGCGCGATCCAGCGCCAGCTGCTGGTTCTGGAGAACCAGGGCGCGGAGAAATTCTTCGGCGAGCCGGCGCTCGACATCGCCGACTTCCTGCGCACCGACCGTGACGGGCGCGGTGTGATCAACATCCTCTCCGCCGACAAGCTGATGCGCTCGCCGAAGCTCTACGCGACCTTCCTACTGTGGATGCTGTCGGAACTGTTCGAGCACCTGCCGGAGGTCGGCGACGCCGACAAGCCGAAGCTCGTCTTCTTCTTCGACGAGGCGCACCTGCTGTTCGACGATGCGCCCAAGTCGCTGATGACCGCGATCGAGCAGGTCGTGCGCCTCATCCGCTCCAAGGGCGTCGGCGTCTATTTCGTGACGCAGAACCCGCTCGACGTGCCGCAGACCGTGCTCGGCCAGCTCGGCAACCGCGTGCAGCATGCGCTGCGCGCCTTCACGCCGCGCGACCAGAAGGCGGTGAAGGCTGCCGCCGACACCTTCCGGCAGAATCCGAAATTCGACACGGCGACCGTCATCATGCAGCTCGGCGTCGGCGAGGCGCTGGTGTCCATGCTTGACCCCAAGGGCACGCCCGAGATGGTCGACCGTGCGCTGATCGCGCCGCCCTCGGCGCGCGTGGGGCCCGTGACGGACGCCGAGCGCGCGGCGACGATCAAGGGCAGCAAGCTCGTCGGAAAATACGACACGGCGATCGACCGGGAATCGGCGTTCGAGATCCTGCAGAAGCGCGCGGCGGGCCATGCCGACAGCGCGGCGGGTGGCGCAGCCGCGCCGGATAATCAGGCGGCGGAAGCCTCGAGCGGGGGCGGCATTCTCGGCCAGATCGGCGGCATGCTGGGCAATGTGCTCGGCGGCGGCGGAACAACCGCAACCGGCAAGCGCCAGCGTATGTCCACGGGCGAAATGATCGTGCGCTCGGCTGCACAATCGGCGGCGCGGTCGATGGGCACGCAGATCACGCGCGCGATCCTGCGTGGCGTGCTGGGCGGCCTGTCCCGCTAAGGAGGCGTCGATGCCCATGCCCTGGCTCGCGATTGCCGCGGCGGCGGTCGCCGCGTGGGTCTTCGGCGCAATCTGGTTCGGCCTGCTCGGTCGACCCTGGGCGATCGGCCTCGGTCTCATGCCCCCCGATCCCTCGGCGCCGCGCGGCAACCCGCCTGTGTTCGCGCTCGTTTTCTCGCTCGTCGCCGAATTCGTCATGGCCGTCATTCTCGATGGGCTGCTGACGCAGATCGCAGGCCCGCAATTCGGGCTCTTGCCCGCCTTGGTCGGCGCATTTTTCGTCTGGCTCGGCTTCGTCGCGCCCGCGATCGCGACCAACTACGCCTACCAGAAGCGCCCGTGGCCGGTTTATGCGGTCGATCTCGGCCATTGGCTTGGCGTTCTCCTGATCGAGGGCGCCGTGCTCAGCCTGCTGGCGTGAGCGCGGCGCGCACTTTGACGCTGCTCGGACCGGCGCGGTAAATTCGCGGCTAATCAGGAGTCGCGCCGATGGCATCGATCGAAGACGTATTGGAAAAGCTGGACGCCGACCGGCAGGGCGCGCTCGACCGGCTTTTTGCGCTGCTGCGCATCAAGTCGATCTCCACCGACCCGGCCTTCGCCGATGAATGCGCCAAGGCCGCCGAATGGCTGGCGCAAGAGTTGACCGGCATCGGCTTCGAGGCGAGCGTGCGGCCAACCGCCGGGCGCCCGATGGTGGTCGCGCACATCAAGGCCAAGCAGCGCGACGTGCCGCATGTCCTGTTCTACGGGCACTACGACGTGCAGCCGGTCGATCCTCTCGATCTCTGGGAAAGCGACCCGTTCGGGCCGAAAATCCAGGACGCCGCCACAGGCCAGCAGATCTTCGGGCGCGGCGCCGCCGACGACAAGGGCCAGCTCATGACGTTCGTCGAGGCCTGCCGCGCCTTCGTGGCGACGGGCGGCCTGCCCTGCGACGTCACGATCATGCTGGAAGGCGAGGAGGAGACGGGCTCGCCCTCGCTGCCGGCCTTTCTCGCGGAGAACAAGAAGGAACTCTCCGCCGATCTCGCGCTCGTCTGCGACACCGGCATGTGGGACCGCACGACCCCTGCCATCACCACCATGCTGCGCGGGCTGGTGCTGGAGGAAGTGACGATCAAGGCCGCGAGCCGCGACCTGCATTCGGGCCTCTACGGCGGCGCGGCGGTCAATCCGATCCATGTGCTGGCGAAGATCATCGCCGACCTGCACGACGCCGACGGCCGCGTGACGCTGCCGAATTTCTACGAGGGCGTGGAAGACCTGCCCGAGGAGATCGCCAAGCAATGGCGCGCGCTCGGCTTCGACGAGGCGGAATTTCTGGGCGACGTGGGACTCAGCATTCCTGCCGGCGAAAAGGACCGCAGCGTGCTGGAGCAGATCTGGGCGCGCCCGACGATGGACGTGAACGGGATCTGGGGCGGCTACACGTCCAAGGGCTCCAAGACCGTGCTGCCGGCGCAGGCGAGCGCGAAATTCTCGTTCCGCCTCGTCGGCAAGCAGAACCCGCAGGCGATCGCCGACGCCTTCCGCGCCTTCGTGCGGGCGCGGCTTCCGGCCGATTGCGAGGCGGAGTTCCATTCGCACGGCGCGAGCCCGGCGCTGCAACTGCCCTTCAGCTCCGAGGCCCTGTCGCGCGCGCGGCGCGCGCTGACGCAGGAATGGGGCAAGGAGGCCGCGATGATCGGCTCCGGCGGTTCGATCCCGATTGTCGGCTCGTTCAAGCGCGATCTCAAGATGGATTCGCTGATGGTGGGCTTCGGCCTCGACGACGACCGCATGCATTCGCCCAACGAGAAATACGAGCTGAGCTCGTTCCAGAAGGGCGCGCGCAGCTGGGCGCGGATCCTGCAGGCGATTTCGGCGTGAGGCGCCTGTTCCCTCTCCCCGCAGGGCGGGGAGAGGGTTAGGGTGAGGGGCCCTGCGATCCTCACGAGGGTTCCTTCTTGAGCCGCTCTTTCTTCCTCGATCCCTCTCCACGCCCGGCGCCCCTCACCCCTGCCCTCTCCCCGCCCTGCGGGGAGAGGGAACAGACTGGCGCCGTGGCATGAACCTCCTGCAGGGCCTCGCCGCCCTCGCCATCCTCCTGACCATCGCCTTCGCGCTGAGCGAAGACCGCCGCGCCATCCCGCTGCGCGTCGTGATCGGCGGCGTCGCCCTGCAGATCGCTCTGGCGCTGCTCTTCATCAAGTTCCCGCCAGCGGTCGCCGCCATCCTCAAACTCACGCACGGCGTGGAAGCCCTGCAACGGGCGACGGATGCGGGCACGGCGCTCGTCTTCGGCTTTCTCGGCGGCGCGCCGCTGCCCTATGCGGAGACCAAGCCCGGCGCCTCCTACATTCTCGCCTTCCGCGCCTTTCCGATGGTGCTGACGATTTCCGCGCTGGCGACGCTCATGTTCTATCTCGATCTCATGCAGAAGATCGTCGCCGGCTTCGCCTTCGTGCTGCGGCGCGCGCTCGGCGTTGGCGGTCCGCTCGGCGTCGGCGCGGCGACCCATATTTTCGTCGGCATGGTGGAAGCGCCGCTGATCGTGCGGCCGTGGCTGATAACCATGTCGCGCGGCGAACTCTTCGCGCTGATGAGCTGCGGCATGGCGGGCATAGCCGGGACGGTTATGGCGATCTATGGCGCGATCCTGTCGAGCGCCGTGCCGGACGCGCTGCCTTCGATCATCTCCGCCGCCATTATCTCCACGCCTGCCGCGCTGGCCCTGTCGGCGCTAATGATCCCGTTTGCGCCGGACGACCGCGCAACGCAGATCAAGATCGAGGACCCGCCCGCCAACGCCTTCGAGGCCATCGTGCGCGGCACGATGGACGGCGTGAAGATTCTGGCCGGCATCATCGCACTGCTGATCGTGCTGGTCGCGCTCGTCCATCTCATAGACGCCGCGCTATCGCTGCTGCCCGACATCGGCGGCAAGCCCGTCTCGATCCGCGCCGCCTTCGCGCTGCTGTTCCGCCCGCTGGTGTGGCTGATTGGCGTGCCCTGGCCGGAGAGCGAAACGGCCGCCTATCTGATGGCGACCAAGACCGCGCTCAACGAATTCGTCGCCTATCTCGATCTGGCTGCGCTGCCGGAGGGCGCGCTGTCGCCGCGGTCAAAACTGATCATGACCTATGCGTTATGCGGCTTCGCCAATTTCGGTTCGCTCGGCATCATGATCGGCGGCATGACGACCATGGCGCCGGAACGCCGCCACGACATCGTGCGCCTCGCCCCAAGGTCGCTGCTGACGGGCACGCTGGCGACGCTGATGAGCGGGGCTGTTGTGGGGATGGTGAGGTAAATAGTTCCTGCGACGCCAGAGCGCTATTTTTCCATCGCGGCCTTCACACACCATTTGGTCATGAGGCCGACCTGACACGCCCATTGATGACCAGTGGCCTGCTGCCGGTTTCGTGGACACTGAGAAAAGGTGTTTCATGAAGCCGGAGGTGGGTTATGGCGAGGCGAGTATTCAGTCGTGAGTTCAAGGTCGAGGCGGTTCGCCTGGTGCGTGAACGCGGTGTGAGCGTCGCGCAGGCGTCGCGGGACATCGACGTGCACGAGAACGTCCTGCGCAAATGGGTGAAGGAGTTCGGCTCTGATCCGAAACAGGCCTTCCCCGGCCACGGGCAGCAGAAGCCCGAGCAGCTGGAGATCGAGCGCCTGCGGCGCGAAGTGACGAAGCTGAAAGCGGAGCGCGACATCCTAAAAAAGGCCGCGGCCTACTTCGCGAAGGAGTCGATATGAAGTTCGGCTTTGTCGCGAAGCACCGTTCGATCTGGCCGGTGGCATGGCTGTGCGAAGCGCTGGGCGTATCGAGATCCGGGTTCCACGCCTGGCTGCGTCGCGGCCCCAGCGCCCGGACGATCGCCGACGAGGAACTGACGACGAAGGTGCGTGCGAGCTTCATTGTGAGCGCCCGCACCTATGGCGCGCGAAGGGTCTGGCGGGACGTGCTCGCCGACGGCGCCTCCTGCGGCCTGCACAGGATCGAGCGGCTGATGCGGGCCAACGCGTTGCGGGCCCGCCCGCGCCGCCGCGGCCTACCGAAGGACGAGGGCGAGCGGTCGACTGCGGTCGTGGCTCCGAACGCGCTCGACAGGCAGTTCACGGCCGATCAGCCGAACCGCAAATGGATTGCAGACTTCACGTACGTTTGGACCGCCGAGGGCTGGCTGTACGTCGCCGCCGTGATCGACCTGTTCTCGCGCCGCGTCGTCGGCTGGTCGATGAAGGCGGAGATGACGGCGCAACTCGTCACCGATGCGCTGCTGATGGCGATCTGGCGACGCGGCAAGCCGGACGCCTTGCTGCACCATTCCGACCGCGGCAGTCAGTACACGAGCGAGCAGTTCCAGCGGCTGATGGCCGACAATGGCGTCGTCTGCTCGATGAGCCGTTCAGGCAACGTCTGGGACAACGCGGCGATGGAGAGCTTCTTCTCGTCGCTCAAGACCGAGCGCATCGGCAAGAAGGTCTATCGGACGCGCGACGACGCCAGGGCAGACGTGTTCGATTACATCGAGCGGTTTTACAATACCGTCCGTCGTCACTCGACGATCGGCTACGTCAGCCCGGTTGAGTTCGAAAGGAAGGTGGGATTAGCTTAACTGCCTGTCCACGAGACCGGCAGCAGGCCATTTAGCTCTGCTTCTCGGTCAGTTTCCATAGTTCACTCTAAACAAAAGCTAGTCCGCCAATCCCACCACAACCGACACCATATGATCCAGCGCGATGCGCGCCTTCTCGTCGAGCTTCCCCACAACCTTCCCGCATTTCGCCCGCGGCACGGCGACGATCTTGTCGACCATCACCTGCGTCGGGACGCGCAAACCATTCGTCGCGTCCGGCTTCAGAGTCAGCCGATAGATCGGCGCATCGGCGAGCGCGCTCGTCATCAGCGCGACCAAAACGCTATCGGTCGCCTTCAGCCAGTCCGATTGGATTATCACCGCCGGGCGCGGCTTGCCGTAGTCTCCGGCGACGGCGACCGTGACGATGTCGCCGCGCTTCACTCGACCTCGCGCGGCCAGTCGGCGGCGGCCTCGATGAAGTCGAGCGCTTCTTGCTCCTCTGCGCGTCCGCGCAGGAGCTTGGCCTGCCGCTCGGCTTCCTTCGCGAATTCCGGCCGGCGCGGGTCAGGCACCCAGACGCGCAGCAGGCGCATGCCCTTGCCTTCCTGCGCACGGCGGTAGCGCTGGAACTTGCTCAGGGGATCGTCCGGCTTTCGCTTTGTGCGCGGCATGAATGTCCTCTCACTCACCTTCATGCTGAGGAGGCGCGCAGCGCCGTCTCGAAGCATGGCCAAACCTGCTGCCTCGCCCCCCTTTCGAGACGCCCGCTGTGCGGGCTCCTGAGGTGAGGGTGTCGGTAGCGCGCTACCATAGCAGATCGGGTAGCGCGCTACCAGCGCGCCCCCTCGCCTCCGCAATTCGGCCAGCCCGGCCCGCGCCCCCTTCCCTCACCCCTTCGCATGTGCAAAAACGCCCCCGGTTTCCCGAGGGAATTTCGCCGCCATGACCGCTTCCGACATGCCCTATGCCTCTGCCTTCCCCCCCGTGGAGGAGGCCCGCTGGCGGGAGCTGGCGACGGCGGCGCTGAAGGG
>CAMFKC010000019.1 GCA_945956975.1 uncultured Methylocystaceae bacterium
ACGCCTCGGCGCGGCTCGCTTTCCGCGTGTTCGGCGCGGAGGAGCGCCCCTCCTCGGCCGTGACCGAGCAGGACGTGAAATCCGTACTGGCGGAGGCCGAGACCGCAGGCGTGCTCGAGACCGGCGAACGCGCCATGATCTCGGGCGTGATGCGGCTCGGCGACCGCGACGTGCGCGACATCATGACCCCGCGCACGCGCGTCAAATGGATCGACCTTGCCGACAGCGAGGAGAATATCCGCAGCGCCCTCCTCGCCAGCGCCCATTCGCGCGTTCCAGTGTCAGAAGGCGGGCCGGACGGCATGATCGGCGTGGTCGAAACGCGCGAACTGCTCGCGCGCGCCGTAACGGGTGCGCCGCTCGACCTGCGCACCGCCGTGCGCCCGGCGCCCGTGCTCCCGGACACGGTCGATGCGCTGGATGCGCTGGAAGCGCTGCGCAACGCCGAGACGCCTCTCGTGCTGGTCCACGATGAGTACGGGCATTTCGAGGGGATCGTGACGCCAGCCGATTTTCTCGACGCCATCGCCGGCGAGTTCCGCTCCGACCAGCCCGAGCCCGACGCCATCCAGCGCAAGGACGGGTCCTGGCTGCTCGCCGGCGCAATGCCCGCGGACGAAATGGCCGACACGCTCGGCCTCTCCTTGCCCGCCGACCGCGACTACGAGACGGTCGCTGGTTTCGTCATATCCGCCATGAAACGGATGCCGGAACTCGCCGACGAGATCGAGGCGATGGGCTGGCGGTTCGAAGTGGTCGATCTCGACGGCAATCGGATCGACAAGGTTCTGGCGCAGCGGCTGGCCTCGGCCGCCGCCTGACCGCGCGGTTTTCCGAAGCATTAACCTTAATGGTTTCTGATGTCTGCGGGCGTGGCCGGCGTTGCGCCCGGAGTGAACCATGTCCGTACGAACGCATTTTCCTTCGGCCAAAGAGCCGGAAAGCCATTTCTTCTTCACGGTTTCTCGCGGCGGACGCCAGAAACGCTTCGCGCTGCGGCCGGGCGTCCTGTACGGGCTGATCGGCGGGCTCCCGCTGCTCGGGGCGGTCTATCTCGGCGCCACCGCCTATCTCTTCTTCCGCGACGATATGGTCGCCGCCCTCATGGCGCGGCAGGCCCGCCAGCAATATGCGTACGAGGACCGCCTGGCCGCGATGCGGCTGCAGCTCGACCGCGTGACCAGCCGCCAGCTGCTCGACCAGGACTCGTTCGAGGGCAAGGTCCAGCACCTCATCGCTCGCGAGGCCCAGCTCGAGACCCGAACCGCTATCGTCGCCGCGCTCGGCGACCGGATCGGCGTCTCGCCAGAGACGACAGCCACGATCGCCCCCGCCAAGGCCGCGCCGCGCGCCGCCGATGCAGGCCGGCGCGCGCCGGCCGCGACCGGCGGGCCGGAAACCAAGGCCAACGGCTTTGCGCCCCTGCCGCAGCCGATGGACGACACGCCCTTCCGCCCGGAGAAGCCGCGTCCCGACGGTTTCGAATTGCGCGGTCCGTCAGCGGAGCCGCGCCAGCCGCTCCGTTCGGGCGCGCTGGCCCCCGAGCCGAACCGGCTGCTGGCCGAAGCAGCGGACGCCGACATTTCGACGCCCGCGCGGATCGAACTCCTGGCCGCCTCGCTCGACCGTATCGAGCGCCAGCAGGTTGCGGCGCTCGCCTCGCTGGCAGGGCCGGCCAAGCGCAAGGCCGAGCAGCTCGAATCCGTCATCGCCGAGACCGGACTGTCCCCGAACCGCCTGAAGGCGCCGGACAGCGCCAAGGCAGCGATGGGCGGCCCCTTCGTGCCCGCTGACATCGATGCAAACGGTTCGCCGTTCGAAAAACAGCTCGCGCAGGTTCAGCACGCCTTCGTCGCGCTCGATCGCATCCGCCGCGTTTTGCCCTACGTACCTGTGCGCAAGCCGCTGTCCGGGCCGCTCGAAATCACATCCACCTTCGGCTATCGCTCCGACCCCTTCCTGGGCCGCCCTGCCCTGCATTCCGGCATGGACATGCGGGCAGAGACCGGCACGCCCGCACGGGCCACGGCTGGTGGCAAGGTGGTGACCGCGGGCTGGAGCGGCGGCTACGGCAACATGGTGGAAATCGACCACGGCAACGGCCTGTCGACCCGCTACGGCCATTTGTCGGCGATTTCAGTTGCAGACGGCCAGACGGTGGCGGCCGGCGACGTGATCGGCCGCGTCGGCTCCACGGGCCGCTCGACCGGCCCGCATCTGCACTACGAAGTCCGCATCGACGACGAAGCGACCGACCCGTCGCGCTTCGTGAAGGCCGCGCGGCTGCTGACGATGAAGGACTGATCAGGCACCCGCTAGGATGAATACGTCGGCCTCGTCTACCCGCGCGGATGCTTCGATGGTCGCAAGGATCGTGGCGTTCCAGAAGCGCTGCGGCGGCAGGAAAATGCGCCCCTGCGCATCGCCTATGGCGACATATGAGCCTGCCGCCACACAGAGCGCCGTCATGGCGCACACGAGCGCTGCACGATCGTCGTGGTGGGTCACCGCTTCCAGCGGCGTGACGTTCGTTCGTCCAGGAAGCAGCGCCTGCATAAGGGCCGTGAAGCCTCGGGTCTCGCACAGCTCGACGTAGTAGCGGTCCGATTTGCCGGCCCTGCCCCTTGCGAGCCCGTGACCGTCGGGCAGCATCACGCCCATGAACGAATTCGGGAAAGCCTCGGCGATGGCGCTTGGATGCAGCGCGCCGGGAAAAGCCGACGTCGAAAGTTTCGCGATCGACAACAGATCAGCGATCGCTTCGTTGGTCGCTCGGTTGAGCAGACGTCCCGACGGCGTGTGGCAGGGACCGGGTTTTCCAATCGCCTTGGCCACGCCCAGCGTCAATAGACGCTCGGCGGATCGGTAGAGGCCAATCTCATCAAGACCCGCGCGGAACGGTCCGTCGAAGGCGGCCGCGAGATGCCTATTATCGCCGGCAATTTTGGCGAGCGCGGCGCGGCGCTCGTCGGCATTGTAGCGGAAACGCAGGCAGCGCCAGTCTAAGCGGGTTTCGTCCCAGAACAGGCGGCAGACGGCACCGGACTTGCGCACCGGCGAATAGCCGATGTCGACGCCGAGCACGCTGCCGAGAGCGGGCGCGCTCAGTCGACGTCCTCGACCTTCTCCGGCCCGCCGCCATGGATGCGCTGCGCGAGCGCGGCTTCCATGAAATCGTCGAGATCGCCGTCGAGCACCTCGTCCGGCGTGCCCGAGGTGACGCCCGTGCGCAGGTCCTTCACGAGCTGATAGGGCTGCAGCACGTAGGAGCGGATCTGGTGGCCCCAGCCGATGTCGGTCTTCGACGCGGCGATGGCGTTGGCTTCCGCCTCGCGCTTTTCCAGCTCCAGTTCGTAGAGACGCGCGCGCAGCATGTTCCACGCGGTCGCGCGGTTCTTGTGCTGCGAGCGCTCCATCTGGCAGGCGACGACGATGCCGGTCGGGATATGCGTGATGCGGATCGCGGAATCCGTGGTGTTGACGTGCTGGCCGCCGGCGCCGGACGAGCGGAACGTGTCGATGCGGCAGTCGGCCTCGTTGATCTGAATGTCGATCTTGTCGTCGATGACCGGATAGACCCAGACCGAGGCGAAGCTCGTGTGGCGGCGCGCGTTCGAATCGTAGGGAGAGATACGCACGAGGCGATGCACGCCCGACTCGGTCTTCGACCAGCCGTGCGCGTTCATGCCCTTGACCAGAAGCGTGCCGGACTTGATGCCCGCTTCTTCGCCGGCCGTTTCCTCGATCACCTCGACGCGGAACTTGTGGCGCTCCGCCCAGCGCGCGTACATGCGGAACAGCATGCGCGCCCAGTCCTGGCTCTCCGTGCCGCCGGCGCCGGAATGGACTTCGATGTAGGTGTCGTTGCCGTCGGCCTCGCCGGCGAACAATGCCTCCACCTGGCGGCGACGGGCTTCCGCAACCAGCGCCTTCAGAGAGTCGACGCCTTCCTTTTCAGTGTCGGCGTCGTTCTCGCTCTCGCCGAGTTCGACGAGCGTGATGGCGTCATCGAGCTCGCGCTCGAAGCGCTCGATCGAGCCCAGCCGATCCTCGAGTTCGTTGCGCTCGCGCATCAGCTTCTGCGCGGAGTCGGGATCGTTCCAGAAATCGGGATGTTCGGATTTGGCGTTCAGTTCCGCGAGGCGGCGCGTCGATGTTTCGACGTCAAAGATGCCTCCTCAGCAGTCCCACGGACTGCTTGATCTGTTCGACGAGTGCTTCGGGTTCAGCGCGCATGTGACTCTTTGCGAGGGGCGAGAGAAAGCTCTGCGCCCCTCCTAAACGGGATAGATGGCGTCAGTAAAGCCCGCCGGTGCCCGAACCCACGGAGCGGTCCACGTCAGGAGCGGTCGCCGCGCCGCGCGAGGTGGCGTCGCCGATCACCGAGTAGGTATCGGGCGGCGCCGTGCCGGGCTTGAAGGCCTCGAGGATCGAGCCCTGGCCGGACGAGCGCATGCCCGAGCGCGGGTCCACGGAGATCAGCTTGATGCCCGGCGGCACGCGGAAGGGCGCGTCGGGCTTGTCCTTCAGCGCGGCGGCCATGAAGTCGCGGAAGATCGGCGCGGCGTAGGTTGCGGCCTGCGCGGACTTGCCGGAGCCGAGCGACCGCGGACGGTCGTAGCCGATGTAGACGCCGACCGCGAGATCGGGCGAGAAGCCGACGAACCAGAGGTCCTTGGCGTCGTTGGTCGTGCCGGTCTTGCCGGCGAGATGCTTGCCCACCGACTTGATGCTCTGGCCGGTGCCGCGCAGGATCACGCCCTCCATGATGGAGGTGATCTGATAGGCGGTCAGCGGGTCGAGAACCTGCTCGCGCTTGTCCACCAGCTTGGGCTCGGACTGGTTGTCCCACTTGGCGGCGTCGCAGCCGATGCACTGGCGCTCGTCGTGCCGGTAGATCGTATGGCCCCAGCGATCCTGGATGCGGTCGATCAGCGACGGCTTGATGCGCTTGCCGCCGTTGTCGAGCATGGCGTAGCCGGTCACCATGCGCATCAGCGTCGTCTCGCCGGCGCCGAGCGACAGCGAGAGATAGGGCGCCATGTCGTCGTAGATGCCGAAGCGCTTGGCGTATTCGACGATCAGCGGCATGCCGACGTCCTTGGCGAGGCGCACCGTCATCATGTTCTTGGAGTGCTCGATGCCGTAGCGCAGCGTATGTGGGCCTGTGCCATGGCCTTCGAAGTTCTCGGGCCGCCAGATCTCGCCGTTGCCCTGGTCGATCTCGATCGTCTCGTCCAGAATGACGGAGGACGGCGTATAGCCGTTGTCGAGCGCGGTGGCGTAGACGAACGGCTTGAAGGCCGAGCCCGGCTGGCGCTGCGCCTGCGTGGCGCGGTTGAATTCCGACTGGTCGAAGGAGAAGCCGCCGACCATGGCGAAGACGCGGCCCGTGTAGGGATCCATGGCCATCAGCGCGCCGGAGATGTCCGGCACCTGCCGCAGCCGGTAGGCGCCGGGCGTCTTTTCGATCGGCTCGACATAGACCACGTCGCCGACGCTGAAGGCCGTGCGCGGCGACTTGCCGGTCCAGGACATGCCATCGCGGTTGATCACGCCGGTCTCGCGCTCGCGGGCGAGTTCGCCCGACTTTTCCTTGCGCGGTTGCAGGCCGATGCGCGCCTGCGCGTCCGAATTGTCGAGGACCACTGCGAGGCGCCACGGCTTCACGTCGCCAAGCGCGGGGATCGCGGCGAGCGGCACGCCCCAGTCGCCGGCGGTTTCGATGTGCTGGATCGCGCCGCGATAGCCCTGCGCCTCGTCGTAGCGCACGAGGCCGTTGACGAGCGCCTTGCGCGCATAGACCTGCATCTGCGGGTCGAGCGTGGTACGGACGGACAGGCCGCCCTCGTAAAGTTTCTTGTCGCCGTAACGGTCGGACAATTCGCGACGGACTTCCTCGGCGAAATAGCCTGCGACATAGGTGTTGGGCGACAGCGCGCGGGGATTGACGCCCAGCGGCTCGGCGCGCGCCTTATCGCCCTCGTCCTTGGTGATGAAGCCGTCGTCGACCATGCGCTTGATGACGTAGTTGCGGCGGTCGAGGGCCTTGTCGCGGTTGCGGAACGGGTTGAGATCGCTCGGCGCCTTCGGCAGGGCCGCGAGGTAGGCGGCCTCGGAGATCGTCAGCTCGTGGACGGACTTGTTGAAGTAGTTCAGCGCGGAGGCGGCGACGCCGTAATTGCCGAGGCCGAGATAGATCTCGTTCAGATAGAGCTCGAGGATCTTCTCCTTCGGATAGGCGGCCTCGATGCGGAAGGAGATCAGCGCCTCGCGAATCTTGCGCTCGATCGAGCGCTCATTGCCGACGAGGAAGTTCTTGGCCACCTGCTGCGTGATGGTCGATGCGCCCTGCACGTGGCGCTGGCCTTGCAGGAGAATCATTACGGCGCGCGCAATGCCCTCGGGATCGACCCCGTTGTGCGTGTAGAAATTCTTGTCTTCCGCCGCGATGAAGGCCTGCTTGACCAGGGGCGGTATTGCGTAGCTGGGCAGGTAGAGGCGGCGCTCGCGGGAATATTCGGCCAGGATCGAACCGTCGCCCGCATGGACGCGGGTCATGACCGGCGGCTCGTAGTTCTTCAGTTGCGCCGTGTCGGGCAGGTCTTTCGAGAATGTGTAGATGACGGCGGCGACCGCCACCGCGCCGAGCACGAACAGAATCGCGCCGGTGGCGAACACGAAGCCGAAAAAGCGGCCGATCATCCGCATGTCGAAGGTCTCTGTCCAAACGTCACTGGTGGAACGCCCCGGTCTGCGCCGCAGCGGGCGACGGCGAATGCGCCGCGGATCGGCCCATCCATATACGCAACGCGCCGGCCGATCCACACGAAATCGATTGCGCTTGATGCGCATAAACTGTGGTGGATTCAGGGCGCATCGCGCGGCCCCTCAGCCTGTCTCCGTCAGCGCGCCGAGGCCAGTCCCGCGCCGAGGCCGGCGGTAGCGGCGGAGGGTTCCGACGCGGCCGAGCGCCGGTTGAAATAGCGCTCGACCGCCTGCGCGATCCGCTCGGCGGCGGTCTGGCGCCAGTCTTCCGAATTCAGCTTGGCGAGATCTCGGTCGTTTGAGAGATAGCCGAGTTCCAACAGAACGGAGGGAACGTCGGGCGCCTTCAACACCACAAAGCCGGCCGAACGGACCGGATTCTTGTTGGAATCGCCGGCCGCCTTCCAGAAATCGATCAGGCTCATCGCGAATTGATGGCCGATCGCGCGGGTCTCGCGCCGGGTCAGGTCGAACAGGATGTCGTTGACGTCGCCGATCTCTTCCGAATCGGCCATGCCGCCAGCCTTGTCGGCGTCGTTCTCCTTGGCGGCGACGCGGGCCGCCTCGGCGTCGGAGGCCCGGTCAGAGACGGTGTAGACCGTTGCGCCATGGACCGAGGTCTCGTTCAACATGTCTGCGTGAATGGAGACGAAGAGCTGCGCCCCGGCCTTGCGGGCCACCTTGACGCGATCGCCCAGCGGAATGAACTCGTCGCCGGTCCGGGTGAGCAAGGTGCGAGTCTTGCCTCCAGCCGCGAGCTTGGCGGCCAGCCGGCGCGCGACATCGAGCACGATATCCTTCTCGTAAATGCTCTTCGCGCCGACCGCGCCCATGTCGACGCCGCCGTGTCCGGCGTCGATCACGATCAGGGGCTTGGTTTGCGGCTGCGCCTCGGCGGCGGCCTCCTCGCGGGCCGGCGCCTTCTGAAATTGCGCAGCGCGGGCCGCGCGGGCGGCGGCGCGGAACGAATCGGCCGGCGTCTGCGCCAGTTCGATCACCAGATGGGCAGCGCCGCCGGATTCCGTGGCTTCGGCAGTCGCCTTCACGATCCGCGCGGGTTCGGCGAGATCGAAGACGATTCGCGAGCGGCCCTTGGCGAACTGTCCGAAACGGAAGGACGAAACGAGCGGCGCGGGCTCGCCCCTGCCGGCGGGCGCGAGGCGGCCGATGGCGGGATCGATCAGGAACGATGTCTCGGGCAATTCCACCACGACCCGGTCCGGGTCTGCGAGCACATAGGCTTCGACCTGCGCGATCCTGTTGAGATCGAACAAGAACTTTGCAGTCCCGCCGGATCTTTGCACCGTGGCGCCGGTCACGGCGACGCCGGCGGAGATGTCGCGCGCGGCGGCGCGGGCCCCGACGAGCCCATTGCCCTGGGCGTGGGCAACGGCGCCGAAAAGCGGAGCGGCTAGCGCGAGGCCGATCAGGCCAGATGTCAGGAGGCACCCAAGGCCCATTCAAAGTCTCGCTGTCAGCGTGGCCGGCCGTAGCGTCCTTGTAAGGAATAGAAGCGCGACGGTTAATGGTTCGTAACCGGCCCGGCCCCTTTGTCGGGCAGGTGTAGCAGCAAGGCCACAGGTCGAGCATGAAACTTGCCAAGGGCCTGCCCGATCGCTTATGTAGTTGGCGTCCGTCCCGCGCGTCGCGCCTCCTTCGGGAGCGCCGGGGATGGACGGATTTCCCGAAAGTCCGAAAAACCGACAAGACTCCAAGGTTTTCAGTCGATTGCAGGATTCGAGGGTTTTGCCCGGTCGCGGCGGGTTTCGCCGTCATCGGGCTTCCTGTGGCCCTCCGGGGTCAAGAGACCTGAAGTGAACGCTGGCTACTCACATCCGACAACGACACGAACGGCTCTTGAAGCCGCACGGGTCGTTCGGACAGGGGAGCCGTCCGCCGTTATGACGGCGAGCGTCCGACAGGCAGCCTCCAACTTCTCTTCCGGATCCGTCGCCGCGCCTCACCGCGCGCGGCGACCCGTTTCTTCAACCTTCCCTCATCCTCGAACATCGCGCGTGACAGCTCCACAGCGGAGCCGCGCACTCCCGCCACGGCCGCATTCCGGCCTCGCAGGACGTGCGGCGCCGCCTGGCGGAACGCGCCAAAGAGTTTTCCATGGCCAACAAAATGCTGATCGACGCATCCCATCCGGAAGAAACCCGGGTGGTGGTGCTCAGAGGTAATCGCGTCGAAGAATTCGATTTCGAATCCGCCTCCAAGAAGCCGCTGCGCGGCAACATCTATCTCGCGAAGGTGACGCGGGTCGAACCGTC
The DNA here is from genome assembly GCA_945956975.1 of uncultured Methylocystaceae bacterium. Taxonomy (GTDB): domain Bacteria; phylum Pseudomonadota; class Alphaproteobacteria; order Rhizobiales; family Beijerinckiaceae; genus JAJXWB01. The sequence continues at coordinate 9,042 of CAMFKC010000019.1, forward strand.
CCTCCAGGCCGCTTTCGTCGACTACGGCGGAAATCGGCATGGCTTCCTCGCCTTCTCCGAAATCCACCCGGACTATTACCAGATACCGGTCGCCGACCGGCAGGCGTTGCTGGAAGAAGAAGCCGCCTCTCACGCGGACGAGGAGGAGGAGCAGCGTCCGCGCCGCAGCCGCCGCCGCCGTGGCGGCCGCGACCATGAGGCCCGTCGCCAGGCGAACAACGGCGACGAGACGATTTCCGAGACGGCGCCCCTGAACGACGAGGCGGGCGCGCAGGCGGACGGCGAAGCCCAGGCCGAAGGCGAGACTACCGACGCTCCCGGTTCCCACCCGGGCGAGGCGCCGCATGACGAGGCGCCCGCGCCGGAGGCCGCTGCCCCCGTCATGGCCGAAGCGGTCGTCGAGACCGTCGCGGTCGAGGCAGCCGAGGCCCCTGCTCCCGCCGAGCCACAGGCCGAAGCGTCCGCGCCCGAAGCGACCGAGGCAGGCGCCGAGCACACGCTCGCGGTCGACGAGCAGGGCTACGCCACCATTTCCGAGACCGACGCCGTCCAGAATGGCGAAGAGGCCGGAGAAACCCCGGATCACGAGGTCAAGGCGCGCCGGATCGAGGAGCGCGACGACGAAGCCTCCGACGACGAGGAAGAGGACGAGGAAGAGCACGTCGAGCAGATCGGCGGCGACGCGATGGAGGAAATGCCCCGCCGTCAGCCGCGCCTGCGCCGCCAGTACAAGATTCAGGAAGTCATCAAGCGCCGCCAGGTGCTGCTCGTCCAGGTCGTGAAGGAAGAGCGCGGCAACAAGGGCGCGGCGCTCACCACCTATCTCTCGCTCGCCGGCCGCTATTCGGTGCTGATGCCGAACACGGCGCGCGGCGGTGGCATTTCCCGCAAGATCACCGACGCCGGCGACCGCAAGCGCCTGAAGACGATCGCGCAGGATCTGGAAGTCCCGGACGGCATGGGCGTCATCCTGCGCACGGCCGGCGCCTCGCGCACGCGGCAGGAAGTCCGGCGCGACTTCGAATATCTTATGCGCATGTGGGAGACGGTGCGCGAGACGACGCTGCGCTCCTCCGCCCCGACGCTCGTCTACGAGGAAGGCTCGCTGATCAAGCGCGCGATCCGCGACCTCTACAACAAGGAGGTCGACGAAGTCGTCGTGTCCGGCGAGACCGGCTTCCGCGAGGCCAAGGATTTCATGCGGCTTCTGATGCCGAGCCACGCGCGCAACGTGCATCTATGGCGCGAGCCGCAGGGCGTGTTCGTGAAGTCGGGCGTGGAGACGCAGCTCGACGCGATGTTTTCGCCGCAGGTGACGCTGAAGTCCGGCGGCTATCTCGTCATCAACCAGACCGAAGCGCTGGTCGCCATCGACGTGAACTCGGGCCGCTCGACCCGCGAGCACAATATCGAGGACACGGCGCTGCGCACCAATTTGGAGGCGGCCGACGAGGTCGCGCGCCAGTTGCGCCTGCGCGATCTCGCGGGCCTGATCGTCGTCGACTTCATCGACATGGAAGAGCCGCGCAACAATCGCGCGGTCGAGCGCCGCATCAAGGACGCGCTGAAGAACGACCGCGCGCGCATCCAGGTCGGCCGCATCTCGCATTTCGGACTGCTGGAAATGTCGCGCCAGCGCATCCGCACCGGCGTGCTGGAAGGCTCCACCATCCCCTGCCCGCATTGCGCGGGCGCCGGCACGGTGCGCTCGACGTCCTCCATCGCGCTGCATGTGCTGCGCGTGCTGGAGGAAGCGCTGATCAAGAGCGCCTCGCACAACGTGATCGTGAAGACGCGCACCAATGTCGCGCTCTACATCCTGAACCAGAAGCGCTCGCACCTGCGCGAGATCGAGCGCCGCTTCGGCGTCGAGGTCTTCGTCATGGCGGACGACACGCTGACGGGGTCGACCTATCACGCGCTGGAGCGCGGCGAGCCGGCGACCGGCACGCCCGAGCCGATGTTCGTCGATCCCGCGCTGCTGGAGGCCGACGAGGAGATCGACGAGGTCGAGGAGACGCTGGAGGAGGAAGACGCCGAGGGCGGCGCCGATGCCGAGGGCGATTCCGATGGCGACGATGAAGGCGAGGAATCCGAGGGCGAGCCCAAGGGCCGCCGCGCCCGGGAAGATCGCGACGAGGAAGGCGAGGACGGCCAGCGGCGCCGCCGCCGCCGTCGCCGCCGCCGCGGCCGTGGCGGGGATCGCGAAGGCTCGATCGCAGCCGATGCGCCGCAGCCGTCGGACGACGGCCTGGCGGTCGTCGCCGAAGCGAACGGCGATTTCCTGACCCATGACATTCCCGCCGAGCGTTCGGGCCCCGGCTTCTGGGCGCGCGAGAATTCGGACAATCCCGAGCCGT
>CAMFKC010000020.1 GCA_945956975.1 uncultured Methylocystaceae bacterium
CATTATGGCTGATCGGGGCCCGAACAACTATTCCGCATCGCCAGCGCCGCGGAGTCGTGCAGCGATCGGACCAGAAGGCTCGAGCCCGCCGGGACCGCCGGCCTCCGGCCGGCGCGCCACGCCATCGAGGCCGGGGCCGGCCGGAGGCCGGCGGTCCCGGCTCTCGCTTCACCCGGGTCGGCTGATCTTGCCTCCTCGGAGGCAGCACATCGTCGCATTTTTTACCCGGATGATATTGACTATGTATTTCATCCGGGTATAAATACTCTGATGACTGACCAACCGACCTTCGTGGCCTTTCTCGGCCACCGCCTCCTCGCCCGCGGCCCGGCAGCCGCCGTCGCTCGCGCCGCCCACGCCGCGCAGAATGAAACCGCGCCGCTGCTGGTCTTCGACGCCGCCACCGGCGCGCCGCTCGATCTCGACCTGCGCGGCACGGCGGAGGAGGCCGCCGCGCGGGTGGAGGCTGTGTTTGGAGCGGAGTCGCCGCGCGGCCGGGGGCGGCCGAAACTCGGCGTGGAAGCGCGCGAGGTGACGCTGCTCCCGCGCCATTGGGACTGGCTGCGGGCGCAGCCGGGCGCCTCGGTGGCGCTGCGCAAGCTGGTGGAGGCGGCGACCCGCGATCCACGGCAGGAGGCGCGTCGCGCGCAGGAGGCAGCCTACAAATTCATGCACGCCATCGGCGGCGACCTGCCCGACTTCGAGGAGGCGACGCGCGCCCTGTTCGCGCGGGACGGCGACGGGTTCGCCGCGCGTATCGCTGGCTGGCCCGACGACATCCGCGCCCACGCGCTGGCGCTCGCGCGGCCCGCCTTCGCCCAGACAGGAGCAAAGGGATGACCGAGATTCATTTCGTGATCGGCTCGACCGGCGCCGGAAAGACGACCTATGCGCGCGGACTCGCGCAGAAAGAGCGCGCCCTGCCCTTCTCCATCGACGAATGGATGCAGCGCCTGTTCGCGCCGGACCTGAAGGGCGCGAGTTTCGCCGCCATGCACGAGCGGGTCGAACGCGCGCGCCGGCAGATGTGGGACGTGGCCGGCAAGGCGCAGGCGGTCGAAATCCCCTGCGTCTTCGATACGGGCCTGCTGACGCGGGCCTCGCGCGCCGAGGCCCGCGCAGAAGCGGCCCGTCGCGGCCTCTCCGCGCGTTTCCACTATCTCGCCGCGCCGGCGGAGACGCGATGGAAACGGATTTCGGCGCGCAATGCTGAGAAGGGCGACGGCTTCGCCTTCGAAGTCACGCGGCCCATGTTCGATTTCATCGAGACGATCTGGCAGGCGCCGGATGCGGAGGAGCGCGCGGCGCCGGGCTTCACGACGATCGGCTCGGAAGGCGCCGCCTGAGCGCTCATTCCGGCAGGGGGAAATCCGTCTTCGCCAGCTCCTTCAGGCGAGCGAGCGGCACGTCGCATTCATAGGTTCCCTCGGCATAGGAGCCGATGGCGTAGTGCCCGTAGACGATGGTTGCGCCCTTTGGCGTGAAATTCCAGGTGTCGAGAATGGCGAGGCCCTCTTCGACGCCCTTGCGCAGCGTCTTCAGCTCATCGCCCTTCGGCTCGTCCATGCCGCGCTTCACCTTTTCCGGCACGATCTGCGCCATGCAGGCCGCCGTCAGCTTCTCCTGCGCGGCCTTGTCGAATCCGTCGGCGAAGGCGAGCTTGCGGCCGCTCTTCATGTCGATGTTCAACCCGATCGTGGAGGGATTGCCGTGCGCGCCGCCGGAGAATTCGTAGCCCTCGATGCGCGAGGACAGCAGCCGCGGCGACAGCCAGGTGATGCGCATCCAGACGTCGTGCGAATAGGTCTGGTCGCGTTCGATCTCCTTGCGGTCCGTGGGGATGTCCTTCAGCATCTTCGCGACTTCGGCATTGAAGGTCTTTTCGCCCGGCCCCTTCGGCTCCGCGAATTTCAGCAGTTCGACGTCGATCTCCCAGTCGCGCGGCTTGCCGGGTTTCGCGACGATCTCGACCGTCAGCGGGGAGCCGACGCCGGGGCCTGCTTCCGGACGGGCCTCGAAAAAGGCGCGGCGCTGCTCGGTCTCTCTCGTCAGGCATTGCGCGTAGCCCGGCTTGTCGCTCTCGCAGCCGAAGCCGCGCCGCTTGATCCACAGGCGCTGCGAGACCAGAAGCGCCTCGCGCTGCGCGGGCGTCAGGCGCTCGCGCAAGGCCGTGTAGGCGGCGCCCATCGCCGAATCCGCCGCCGCCGCACCCGGCGAGGCGCAGATGGCCTTTTCGATGTCCGTCTTCGCCGCGTTGCAATCCAGCGCCGCGGCGGGCGCAACGGCAGCCAGAACCCCCAGACCCGCAAGCACGATCCGACGCATCGCCAATTCCCCTTTTGCGCACCCAACCCGATGGCGCGGCGCCGATCAAGCCGCCCGCCCTGACTTTTGGCCCCATGCCTGATATGCAGCGGCGAAATTTCCGGAAGGCCGCCATGAATGTTCTGCTGATCGGCTCCGGCGGGCGCGAACATGCGCTCGCCAACGCGCTGGCGAAAAGCCCGCGCCTCACCAAATTGTTCTGCGCGCCCGGCAATCCGGGCATTGCAGAGGTGGCCGAATGCGTGGTCGTCGATGTGGCCGACCATGACGCTGTCGCGAATTTCTGCCGGCTGATGAAGATCGAACTGGTGGTGATCGGGCCCGAGCAGCCGCTGGTCGAAGGCCTCGTCGATTCGCTGGAGGCCGCCGGCATTCCCGCCTTCGGACCGAGCAAGGCGGCCGCGCAGCTTGAGGGCTCCAAGGGCTTCACCAAGGATCTCTGCGCCCGCGCCCACATCCCGACTGGCGCCTATGGCCGCTTTTCCGACCGCGACGCCGCGCTCGCCTATGTGCGCAAGCATGGCGCGCCGATCGTGGTGAAGGCGGACGGGCTTGCCGCCGGCAAGGGCGTCGTGGTCGCAATGACCTTGGCCGAAGCCGAGGCGGCTGTGGCCGCCTGTTTCGAGGGCGCGTTCGGCGCGGCCGGCGCCGAAGTTGTGGTGGAAGAATTCCTGGAAGGCGAGGAGGCCTCGTTCTTCGCGCTCTGCGATGGGACGCGCGCGCTGGCGCTGGCGTCTGCGCAGGACCACAAGCGCGTCGGCGACGGCGATACAGGCCCCAACACGGGCGGCATGGGCGCCTATTCGCCGGCGCCGGTCGTGACCGACGCAATCGCCGCGCGCGTGATGAAGGAGATCGTTGAGCCGACGGTGCGCGCGATGGCCGAGGCGGGAACGCCGTTCAAGGGCGTGCTGTTCGCCGGCCTGATGATCGGCGAGGACGGGCCGAAACTGATCGAGTTCAACACGCGCTTCGGCGACCCGGAAACGCAGGTGATCCTGCCGCGCATCGACGACGACCTGCTGACGCTGCTGGATTCCTGCGCGCGGGGAAAACTGACGGCGGCGCATGTGGCGCTGAAGCCCGTTTCCGCGCTGACCGTCGTGCTCGCCGCCAAGGGCTATCCCGCCGCGCCGCAGAAGGGCGGCGAGATCACCGGCGTCGACAGGGCCAATGCGCTGGAGGGCGTGGTGGTGACCCATGCCGGCACGAAGCGCTCGGGCGCGGCGCTGGTGGCGAATGGCGGGCGCGTGCTGAACGTGACCGGCTTCGGGCCCGACGTGCGCGCGGCGCACGACCGCGCCTATGCGGGCGTCGACGCTATCGAGTTTCCCGACGGGTTCAGCCGGCGCGACATTGGCTGGCGGGCGCTGTAGGACGCGCATCATGCACGTGGCCGTCATTGCGAGGAACGAAGTGACGAAGCAATCCAGGGCCGGGGCGCGGCTTTTCGATTGCTTCGCTGCGCTCGCGATGACGGCGCTCATTCCGTCTTCAGCCCTTGCCCAGACCTTCGCCCCGCCCGACGTCGCCCGTCTCATCCTCAACGAGCGCGGCGGCGTGCGCGACGCTTTCGGCTGGGGCGGCGACATTCTCGCCGCGCTCGCGGACAACAAATTTCCGCAGACGCGCGAGAACATCTGTTCGGTGATCGCCGTCGCCTCGCAGGAATCCGGCTTCAACGAAAATCCGGCGGTTCCCAACCTCGGCGCCATAGCCGACAGGGCCGTGCGCGAGAAACTCGGCAAGATCCCGATACTCGGCGCGAAGGCCTACGACATGCTGGGCCAGATGCCCGATGCGCGGAACTCCTTCATCAAGCGCGTGCGCGCCGCGCGCACGGAGCGCGACCTCGATCTCGCCTATCGCGCGCTGGTGGAGTACGGCGCGGGCAAGTCGTCGCTCGACGGCCTGCTGCAATGGGGCCTGCTCGACAAGTGGGTGGAGGAATACAACCAGATTTCCACCGTCGGCTCCATGCAGGTCTCCGTCGCCTTCGCGCTGAATGTCGAGCGCGGCGAGCACTGGCGGCCGATCACGCACGGCGAGAGCAACGCCGTGCGCGACCGGCTCTATACCCGCGCCGGCGGCCTCTATTTCGGCGCCCGGCAGCTGCTGGGCTACGAGAGCGGCTACGACCAGAAGATCTTCCGCTTCGCTGACTACAATGCCGGGCGCTACTCGTCGCGCAACGCCGCCTTCCAGGCGATCGTTGCGAAACTGTCGGGACACAAGATCGCGACCGACGGCGACCTCCTCTCCTATGACAAGCTCGGGCGCGTGAAGGCCGACGTGACCGGCAGCGAGACGGCGCTACGCGCGCTGATCGAGCACTACCGGCTCGGCATCGACGATGCGGCGCTGCGGCGCGATCTGGTGGGCGAGAAGAGCAAAGATTTCACGACGACGCGGACCTGGGCCGAGGTGCGCGCGCTCTACACGCGCGTGACGGGCAAGCAGCCGGCGTTTGCGCAGGTCCCGGGCATCCAGCTCAGGAGCGTAAAGATCAAGTCGAAGATGACGACGGCGATCTTCGCCGCCAGCGTCAACCGCCGCTATGCGAAGTGCATGACTCTGGCGTTGCAGATGCAGAACCGGCCCGTGCTGATGGCGCCGCGCCTGTTCTGGCCGGACTAGCCGTAGAGCCCCCTCCCCAGCCCTCCGCCGCTACGCGGGAGAGGGAGCAGATTGTCGCTTTCCGCTTTCACTTGCGATCAAACGCTTGCCGTCCCCTCTCCCGCGTCGCGGGGGAGGGAAAGGGAGGGGGTAAAGCAGCTTCCTACTTCTTCACCAGCGGGCACTTCGATTCCGACAGCGGCAGGAAGGCGTCCTTGGCCGGGATCGTCGCGACGAGCTTGTAGTCGTCCCACTTGCCCTTCGATTCCTCGGGCGCCTTCACCTGGAACAGATACATGTCGTGGACCATGCGGCCGTCCTCGCGGATCATGCCGTTCTCGGCGAAGAAGTCCTTGATCGGGGTTTCCTTCATGATCTTCATGACGGCTGCGGAATCGGTCGAGCCCGCCTGCTTCACGGCCTTGAGATAGTGCATCATCGAGGAATAGACGCTCGCCTGCGCGGCGGTCGGCATCCGCTTGAACTTGTCGAAGAAGCGCTGCGACCAGGCGCGCGAGTCCGGCGTGCGGTCCCAGTAGAAGGGCTCCGTCAGCACGAGTCCCTTGGCGACCGGCAGGCCGAGGCTTTCGACGTCAGAGATGAAGCCGAGCAGGACCGCCAGCTTTGTGCCCGACTTGGAGAGGCCGAATTCGGCGGCCTGCTTGACCGCCGTGATCGTGTCGGCGCCGGCGTTGGCGAGGCCGACGACTTTCGCGCCCGAGGATTGCGCCTGCAGCAAGTAGGACGAGAAATCCGGCGTGTTGAGCGGGTGGCGCGAGGCGCCCAGCACCTTGCCGCCGTTCGCCTTGACGAATTGCGTGGCGTCCTTCTCGAGGTCGTGGCCGAAGGCGTAGTCGGCGGTGATGAAATACCAGCTGTCCCCGCCGTTCTTCGTCGCCGCCGTGGCCGTGCCCTTGGCGAGCGAGTAGGTGTCGTAGGCCCAGTGAACCGTGTAGGGGCCGCAGGCCTCGTTGGTGATGCGCACCGCGCCCGGGCCGGACAGCAGAAGGATCTTGTTGCGCGCCTTGGCGATCTCGTTGGCAGCAAGAGCCGTCGCCGAGGCGGCGACATCCATGATGGCTTCCACGCCCTGGTTGTCGAACCATTCGCGCGCGGTCGTGCCCGCGACGTCCGCCTTGTTGAAATGATCCGCCGACAGAACCTCGATCTTGCGACCGAGAACCTCGCCGCCGAAATCCTCCGCCGCCATCTTGCCGGCGACGACGGAGCCGGGGCCGGTGATGTCGGCGTAGGGGCCGGACATGTCGAGGATGAGGCCGAGCTTCAGCGGCGGCTTGTCTTGCGCGAGCGCGGACGAGGCCAGCGACATCGCAAGCAGCGCTCCGAGGGCGCCGCGGGAAAGGGCTCTCATTGTTTCCTCCGATTGTTCTACAATTTTTTCTGCGGCATGATGACGAGGCTCTGCCTGCCAAGTCAATGCGCGATACAGCGCAAGCGGGCGAGGGAGGAAAAGGATGAGCGCACTCGCGCCATATGACGTCAGCGCTTTCAACACGGCGGCGACGTCCGAGAACAAGATCCACGACGACGACGTCGCCCGCCGCTTCGGCTTCACCGGCGCGCTGGTGCCGGGCGTCGAAGTGTACGCCTACATGGCGCGCATGCCGGTCGCGCGATGGGGCCGGGCGTGGCTCGAGCGGGGCGGCGCGGAATGCCGCTTCGTGAAGCCTGTCTACGACGGAAACATCGCTCGCGTGAGCGCGGAGGAGGCGAACGGCGTGCTGAACATGCGCGTGGACAGCGGCGGCGTTCTATGCGCGACCGGCCATGCCATTCTCGTCGACGCTGCGCCTGCGCCTGCTTTCGATTCGCTGCCGCTCGGCGTATTGCCTGCGGAGAGGCCAAAGGCGAGCGAGAGCAACCTTGCGCCGGGCCTGTCGCTCGGCCTCGCGCCGGTCACGATCGACCGCGCCGCGCTTCAGCAATATCTGGCCGACATCCGCGAGCAGGACGGACTCTACCTGCGCGAAAACCTGGTGCATCCCGGCCAGATCCTGCGGCTGTGCAACGCCGCGCTGGTGCAGAGCGTGGTGCTGGGCCCGTGGATTCACGTCGGCAGCCGGCTGCGCAACTACAGCGCCGCCCGGGTCGGGCAGGAACTGACGCTGCGCAATCGCATCACGTCCAACGGCGTGAGCAAGGGCCACGCGATCGTGGAATTCGATGCGCTCGCCGTGGCCGACGGGCAGCAGGTGGTGGCGCAGATCACGCATACGGCGATCTGGCGGCCGCGGCATGTGGCGGAGGCGGCTTGAAGGTTTGCGCATACCCCGACTCCTCATGCTGAGGAGGTCGCGCAGCGGCCGTATCGAAGCATGGCGTCGCCAAAAATCGCGGCCCGGCCACTTCCAGACGCGCCCTGCGCGCGCTCCTCAGGGTGAGGGTTCGGAATTGATTTCTTGAGGAGACATTCATGAGCAAGGAACGCATCGGCTTCGTGGGCGTCGGCCTGATGGGCCATGGCATGGCGAAGAACATCGTCGAGAACGGATATCCCCTGACCGTGCTCGCGCATCGCAATCGCGCGCCGGTCGAAGACCTGATCAAGCGCGGCGCGGCGGAAGCGGCAAGCGCGCGCGAGCTGGCCGAGGCCAGCGACATCGTCTTCATCTGCGTGACCGGCTCGCCGGAAGTCGAGGCGGTCGTGCGCGGCGGGCTGAAGGATGGATTGAAGAGCGGCGCCATCATCGTCGACTGCTCGACCGCCGATCCCGTCTCCACGATGGCGCTTGCCGCGGAACTCGCCGGCGCCGGCGTCACGCTGGTGGATGCGCCGCTGTCGCGCACGCCGAAGGAAGCCTGGGAGGGCACGCTCGACACGATGGTCGGCGCCAGTGAAGAGATCTTCGCGCGCATCAAGCCGGTGCTGGATACATGGGCGGGCCGCGTGGTGCACATCGGCGGCACGGGCGACGGACACCGCATGAAGCTGCTCAACAACTTTCTCGCGATGGGCTACGCCGCCATGTATTCCGAAGCGATCACGCTCGCCCAGAAGGTCGGAATCACGCCGCAGCGCTTCGACAGCGTGGTGCGCGGCGGCCGGATGGATTGCGGTTTCTACCAGACCTTCATGCGCTGGACGCTCGAAGGCGACCGCGACGCGCACAAGTTCACGCTGGCGAACGCCTTCAAGGACATGCGCTATCTGGAAAGCATGGCGGACGCCGCGGGCATGTCGAACCCGCTCGGCAACGCGGTGAAGAATTCCTACGCGCTGGCCGTCGCGCGCGGCGGCGCGCAGGACTACGTGCCGATGCTGGCGACCGCGGTGGCCGCGATGAACGGCGTGGATATCGCGCCGAAGAAGGGGTAGCGGACATGGACCGCGAGCCTTCAGGCTCGCACATGCAAGGCGAGCCTGAAGGCTCGCGGTCCGCTTCGCTCACGCGCCCAGGAACGACTCAATCTCGCTGCGCACTTCCTCCGGCTGGTCGTGCTGCACCCAATGGCCGGAATCCGCGATCGTCTTCGCGCGCGCATTCGGGAAGCGCTGCACCAGCCCGTGCCGCTTCTCGTTGTCGAGAAAGCTGCGATCCGCGAAGAGCAGCAGCGTCGGACACGTGATGCGCGACCACAGCGCCACATGGTCCTCCGGCCATAGGCGATGCGGCGCAGCCACGCGCTGGTATTTGTCGAATTTCCACACGAAGGCGCCGGTCTCGTCGCGCTTCAGCGCGTGCCTGGCCAGATGCAGCGCCAGTTCGTCCGTCAGCCGCGTATTGCGCTTCTTCATGCGCTCGGCGGCCTCCTCGATCGTCGCATAGCCGCGCGGCGTCTTGCCCTCACGCTCCTTGAGCTGCGCGACGGACTTGAGAATGCGCTCGTGCGTCGGGGCGCGCGGCGCGTCCGGCAGCACCGTCACGCCGTCGAGCACGACGAGTTTTTCGACCTTCTCCGGATAGGTTCCAGAAAAGATCAGCGACACCATGCCGCCCATGGAATGGCCGACAATGCAGGCGCGCTCGATACCGAGCGTCTCGTAGAGGCGCAGGATGTCGTAGACATATTCGGTGAGCGCGTAGGAGCCGCCTTTCGTCCAGTCGGAATCGCCGTGGCCGCGCAGGTCCGGCGCGATCACGTGGAAGCGCGGCAGCAATTCGCGCGCGAGCCGGTCCCAGCTACGGCAATGGTCCCCGCCGCCGTGGATCAGCAGCAGCGGCGGCGCGCTGTCGTTGCCCCAGTCCGCGTAATGCAGGCGCAGGCCGTGGGACGTGTAGAAGCAATCCTTGGGTTCGGTCATCTCGTCCATCTTGTCTGGAATTGTCAGGCTGCGGCGATGCGTTCCATCGCCATGGCGCGCAATTTCGCGCGCTGGATCTTCACGCCATTGGCGCTGTCGGTGACGGGAAAGGCGTCGATGAAGAAGATGCGGGCGGGAACCTTGTAGCCGGCGAGCCGGGCGCGCACATGCGCGATGAGATCGCTCTCCTGCGGCGAAGCGCCGGGTTTCGGAATGACAAAGGCCGCGCAGCGCGCCTGCGTGCCCATGTCGATCGCGACCACCTGCGCATCGGCCACGCCCTCGCAGGCCTTGAGCTCATCCTCGATCTCGCCGGGGCCGACGAGAAAGCCGCCGAGCCGCATCGCATCGCCGGCGCGCGTCTCGTAGATGAAGGAGCCGTCGTCGCGCAGCCGACCGATATCGCCGGTGCGGAAGAAGCCGTCCGCCGTCGTCGCCTCGGCTGTCGCCTCGGGGTTACGGAAATAACCCAGAAAGCGCGAGGGCGCGTCGATCTCGATCTCGCCGCTGACTCCGGGCGGCGCCAGTTCGCCGGTCTCCGCATCGCGCACCCGCACGCGCGCCTGCGGCGACATGGGCCAGCCGCCGCATTCGATGCGATCGGCAAAGGCGACGTCCGCGCGGCCGATCGAAAAGAGCGCCTGCACTTCGCTCGATCCGTAGAGGCCATAGAGCGGCAGGCCGCGCGTCTCCGCTTCGGCGGCGAAATCGCGCCAGCCGGGCTGGAAGGCCGCGAAGCCGAGGAGTTCGGCGTCGGGCAGCGGCTTGGCCTCATCGGTGAGGGAGAGGATGCGGCGGAACATTTCGTCCGAGCCGAAGCTGTGCGTGATCCTCTCGTCCTGCAGGATGCGCAGCGCGGGCGCGGCGTCGAAAGCGTCCATCACGTGGATACGCGTGCGCCCCGCGAGAAAGCCGAGCAGGCTCGCCATGCCGAACGTGCCGCAGAACGGCAGCATGGCGAGCAGCGATTTTTTGGGCGTGAGATCCAGCGCGCGCGCAATCGAATGCCCATGAGACGCGAGCGTCTTCTGCGAATGGGCGACGAGTTTGGGTCCCTTCGTGGTGCCCGACGTCGTGAACAGCAGGAGCGGCAGGTCGGGCGTCGAATGGACAGGCGGCGTGCGGCTGTCGCGCGCGAAAGCGTCGAAGCGGACGACAGGCCAGGGAGCCGTCACATCGCCCTCGCCGACCATGGCGATCTTCTGCAACGCCGGCACGGCGGCGGGATCGAGATCGCGCAGGATCGCGGGAAAGTCGATGGAGCGGAACCCTGGCTCCAGCACCAGCAGCTTCGCCCGCGAGAGGCCGACCACATGCGCGACGTCGGCGGCGCGGTAGCGCGTGTTGACCGCCGCGGTTATGGCGCCGACGCGCGCGCAGGCGAAGAACAGCGCGAGCCATTCCACGCGATTGACCAGCCAGACCGCGACGACGTCGCCGTGACCCACGCCGTGGATCGCGAGCCAGCCCGCCGTCTGCTCGACCTTGCGCCGAAAATCGGCGCGCGTGACGGAGGCGCCGTCGAAGACGAAGAGGACATCGTCGGGCGCGCCTTCCTCGATCAGGGAGAAAAGGGGCAGGTCAGCGGCTTGCGTGGTCATCCGGGCTCGTATGCGCAGGGGCGATTGGTTTCGGGCGAAGGATAATGTCTAATCCGCCGCGTTGCGAGGGAGGCATGTTCTTGGACCGGAAGCGCCAGACCGCGCACGCATGGCGATGAATCAGACCCCCTCGCCCGCCCGGCTCGCAGTCGGCGGCATGCTCGCCATGGCTTCGGCGTTCGGCATCGGCCGCTTCGTCTACACGCCGATCCTGCCGGTGATGATCGCCGACGGCGCGCTGACGCCGTCGAGCGCGGGCTTCGTCGCGGCCGCAAATTTCCTCGGCTACCTCATGGGCGCGCTGATGGGCGCGAGCGCCGTCACGCAGCGCAGGCCGCGCCTTTTCTTCCTCGCGGGGCTGCTGGCGGGCGGTCTCTCGCTCGCAGGCATGGCCGCGCCGCCCTCGGTCGCCGTCTTTTCCATCATGCGATTCATCGGCGGCTTCGGCAGCGCGGCCGGCGCGGTCGCCGGCGGCGTGCTGCTCG
>CAMFKC010000021.1 GCA_945956975.1 uncultured Methylocystaceae bacterium
GAGCGTGCGCAGCAGCGTCGTCTTGCCCATGCCGTTGCGGCCGAGCAGGCTCACCGCCTCGCCGGGCGCCACTTGAAAATCGACGCCCCGCAGCACGTGGCTGGCGCCGTAGAAGGCGTCGATTTTCGTCGCTTCCAGCAGGGGAGCGCTCATGCCGGCGCTCCCTTGTGGTCCGGCGCGTGGCCGCCGAGATAGGCGGCAATCACCTCCTCGTCGCGCCGCACCTCGTCAGGGGTCCCATGCGCGATGAGGCGTCCCAGCGCCAGCACGGTGAGCGTGTCGGCGACGGCGAAAACCGCGTCCATGTCGTGCTCGATCAGGATGATCGTGTGGTTGGCCTTGAGCGCGCGCAGAAGCTCCACGACGCGCCGCGTCTCCTCGGGCCCCATGCCCGCCAGCGGCTCGTCCAGGATTAGGATGGAGCCGCCGCCGGCGATCAGCATGGCGATCTCGAGTTGCCGCTGCTCCCCGTTCGACATTGAGCCGGCGACCACGCCCGCCCGGTCCGCCAGACCGACGATCGACAGGGCGTGCGCCACCTTGGCGCGCTCCGCCTCGCGCAGCGCTCCGTCGCGCAGCCGGAACACGGAAGGGTGTTCGGCCTGCGCAGCGATGCGGGTGTTCTCCTCGACCGTGAAGCTCGCAAAGATGTTCGTGCGCTGGAACGAGCGTCCGACGCCGCGCCGCGCGATCCTGTGCGCCGGCCAGCCCGCGATATTCTCGCCGTCGACGAGGATTTCGCCGGCCGACGGCCGGAAGGCGCCGGAGAGAAGGTTTGTAAACGTGGTCTTGCCCGCGCCGTTGGGCCCGATGATGCCGTGCACGAGGTCGGGCGAAAATTCCGCCGTGACATTGTCGACCGCGCGCAGGCCGCCGAACGATTTGGAGAGACTGCGCGTGGCGAGCGTGCGGGCCTTGCGCGCTTCCTTCGGCGGCTCGAGGTCCTGAAGCGGTTCGGCATTCGTCTGGCGCGGCCTGCCGCGCAGGTAGCCGGCAAGACCATCCGGCGACAGCAGCACGGCGACCACCAGCGTTGCCCCGGTGCCCAGCCGCCAGTGCTCCGCGACGAAGGCGCCGACGAGGCTCGCGGTCTTCAGCGTCTCCTCGAGCGAGACATAGGCGAGCACGCCGAGGATCGGCCCGAACAGGGTGCCGGCGCCGCCGAGCACCGCCATCATGATGGCGAGCCCCGACTGGTGCCAGGAGAAGAGATCGGGCGTCACGAAGCCGTCGATGCAGGCGAACAACGCGCCCGCGAGCCCGGCGAAGGCGCCCGCGACGACGAAGGCCGCGAGCTTGAACTGGTACGCGTTGTAGCCGAGCGCCGAAAGCCGCGTCTCGTTGGCCTTGAGTGCCTGCACGATGCGTCCGAACGGCGTGCGCGCCAGCGCGAACAGCGCGAGCACCGTGAGGACGAGCAGGGCCAGACACACGTAGTAGAAGGTCGTGCGGTGGTCGAAGTCGAGCAGCGACGTCGCGCCGATCGTCAGGTCTGGCTTGACGTTGATGTAGGCGCCGTCCGAGCCCTTGGCGATGTCGGTGTCGTGGAACAGCGAGAACATCATCTGCGCCGCGGCCAGCGTCACCATGATGAAATAGAAGCCGCGCGTGAGGCAGACGAAGGCGCCGATCACGAGCGCGCAGAGAGCCGCCGCCAGCATTCCCGCGCCGAGCGCGACCAGCGCGTTGGCCGCTTCCGATTCCGGCGAGACGAAATAGACCGCATAGGCGCCGACGCCGAAGAAGGCGGCATGCCCGAAGCTGACGAGGCCGGCGAGGCCGAGAATGAAATCGAGACTGACGACGAAGATCGAGAGGATGATGATGCGGGTGGCGAACTTCAGCCCATAGGCGCCGACGAATCCCGGAAGCACGAGGAACAGCGCGCCGACGAGGGCGAGCACGACTAGCGCGCGTGCGGAGGGCGCCTTCAGCATGTCAGGAGCGCCCGAACAGGCCGTTCGGCCTGAGCACCAGAACCAGCGCCATCAAGGCGTAGATCAGCACGCTGGAGAATTTGGGCACGAAGACCTTGCCGAAGGCGTCGGCGAGCCCGATCAGCAGCGATCCCAGGAAGGCGCCGCGGATCGAGCCGATGCCGCCGATGACGACGACCACGAAGGAGATGATCAGCACGCGCTCGCCGATGCCGGGGTACGCGCTCTCGACCGGCGCGGCGAGCATTCCCGCGGCGGCCGCCAGCGCGGCGCCGGCGGCGAAGACCATGCGGAACAGGATGCGCGAATCGAAGCCCAGCGCTTCGACCATTTCCGGGTTCGATTCCGCGGCGCGGATGAGGCGGCCGACGCGCGTCTTCTGGATCACGAACATCATGACGAGCGCGAGCGCCACGCAGATCGCCATCAGCGCGATGCGATAGACGGAATAGCCGAGGTCCGAGGTCAGCGAGATCGAAGAGGAGAGATAGGAGGGCGTCGGAATCGACTTCGGATAATTGCCCCAGATCGACTGCTGCGCCTCGTTGAAGACAAGGATGAGCGCGAAGGTCAGCAGCACCTGCTGCAGGTGGTCGCGCTTGTAGAGATGGCGCACGAACAGCCACTCGATCGCCATGCCGATCAGGAAGGCGAGCGGTATGCCGGCGGCCAGCGCGATGAATATGTCGCCGGTATAGGCGGTGAGCGTCAGCGCCATGTAGGCGCCGATCATGTAGAACGAGCCGTGCGCGAGATTGATGACGCCGAGGATGCCGAACACGAGCGTCAGCCCGCTCGCTGCGAGAAACAGCAGGAGCCCGTACTGCAGGCCGTTCAGGATCTGGACGAGGATGAGGCTCATTGTCGGATCGTCTGGCGCGCGCTCTGTGCGCCGTCATTGCGAGCGAAGCGAAGCAATCCAGAGGCCAGTACACGGCTCTGGATTGCTTCGTCGCTGCGCTCCTCGCAATGACGACTGTGCGGAAGCCTCCGCGTTACGCCATCTTGCAGCCGGTCGTCTCGTCCGCCAGCATTTCGGCGGCCACGCCCAGGTACTTGTTCTCCCCGCCGCGCAGTTCGCGCAGGTAGAAGTTCTGCACCGGGTTGTGCGACGTGCCGAGCTTGAAGGGGCCGCGCGGGCTCTTGAACTCGGCCTTCGACATGGCCGCGAACATTTCCTTGCGCTTCTTCACGTCGCCGCCCGCGGCGTCGAGCCCGATGCGCAGGAGCTGCATCGAATCCCAGCCCTGCACGGCATAGACGTCAGGCGCCTTCTTGAAGGCGGCCGTATAGTCGGCGATGAACTTCTTGTTCTCGGCATTGTCGAGCGACTCGACGTAATGCAGCGCGGTCTTCACGCCATCGCCGGCCGGGCCCGCCGCCTTCTCGACGCCGTCGGTCAGGAAGCCCGGACCCCAGAGCTGCACCTTCTCGTTGAGCTTGGCGGCCGCATAATCCTTCATGAACTTCAGCGCGCCGCCGCCGGCGAAGAACGAATAGACCGCATCCGGCTTCAGCGAGGCGACCTCCGCCAGGATCGACTGGAACTCGACGTCCGGGAACGGCAGCGTGATGTCCTTGATGACCTCGCCGCCGCCCTTCAGGAAGGACTTCTTGAAGCCCGCGACCGATTCCTCGCCCGCCGCATATTTCCAGGTGACCGTCACGGCCTTCTTCACGCCGGCCTTCAGCATGGCCGAACCCGTGGCGTCGCCGACCTGCGAATTGCCGAACGAGGTGCGGAAGATGTTCGGCGCGCACATGGCGCGCGTGATCGCCTCGGCGCCCGCGTTCGGGATCAGCGTCGGCAGGCCGTCTTCCTTGGCGATCTTCGCCATCGCCATGGCGACGCCGGAATGCACCGTGCCGCAGAGCACATCGACCTTTTCGCCCGAGATCAGCTTGGTGGTGTTCTCAGTCGCCTTCGGCGGCGCGGATTCGTCGTCCACCTTCACGAATTCGATCGCGCGTCCCGCGATCTTGCCGCCCTGCTGGTTCACGTAGAGCTGCATCGCGTTGGTGATCGCCTCGCCGAGCGCCGCATAGGTTCCGGAGTAGGGCAGCAGCAGGCCGACGCGGATCGCGCCCGTCTGCGCCCACGACGGCCGCACGAACGGCATGGCGAGCGTCGAGGCGCCGGTTGCGCCGGCGAGCGTGAGAATGCGGCGTCTGTCCATCATGATTTCCCTCCCCTGTCCCGGCTTTGCCGGATTGTTTTAAGTCTAAAGTATCTTGCCTGCGATTTTGCCTTCTGTGAAGCGCAATTCGCAGGCAGCTTCAGCTTCGGTTTCGCGACTGCCAGGGGCAGCCGGAAACGCAATAGGATTGTATGGTCCGCAGCAGCGCTGCAAGACTTTGTTCGAGCGTGGCGTTGGTCGTGTCGAGGCTCATCCGGGCCCGGGCATAAAACGGCTCGCGGCTCTGCAGGATGGTGATCAGCTCGGACATGGCCGCCTTGTCGGCGCCCATCGGCCTCAGATCGCCCTGTTTGCGCACCCGGCTCATGTGTTCGGCCGGGCTCGTCTTCACCCAGATGGTGAAGAAGCTCGCGAGCAGCCGCTCGAAGGTCACGGGCTCGGACACGATGCCCCCGCCGGTCGCCAGCACCATCGGGCCGGGATCGGCGATGATGCGCTCGAGCGCGGCGGCCTCGTAGCGGCGATAGGCGTCCTGCCCGTAGAGCGAGAAGATTTCGGCGATCGAGAAACCGGCTTCGACCTCGATCTCCTTGTTGAGTTCGACGAAGCGCCAGCCGAGCTTTTCCGCGGCCAGGCGGCCGAGCGTCGATTTGCCGGCGCCGCGCAGGCCGATCAGCGCGACGCGGTCGACCGCGATCTGTTGCTGCTGCGGCCGGTCGACCGCCTGCCCGCCCAGCACGGCCTTCACATCGGCGATCATGGCGGGGCTCGCCTTGCGCAGCAGTTCGCGGATCAGCGCCCAGTCTTGCGGCTGGCGGGCGGGCTCGGCGACAAGATCCTCGATTGGCGCGCCGGTCGCTTCCGCCACCCGGCGCAGCAGCACGATCGAAACGTTGCCCTGCCCGCTTTCGAGCTGCGCGATATAGCGTTCGGAGACGCCGGAGGCCTGCGCCAGCACCTTGCGCGACATGCCGCGCACGGCGCGCATGGAGCGCACGCGCTGGCCGAGTTCGATGAGATAGGCCTCGACGTCGTCGTCGCGATTGCGCGGGCCGCGCATCTTCGACGGGACAGCGCCTGATGGGCTGTCCATGTTCCCTCCCTCGCCGGGGGCGTGCGCGTGATCGTCGAGATGCTCGGTCATGACGCCCTTCTCATGAAAAATATTACAAACGACCTTGACTCTCTGCAAGCCAAAAGCGAGAAAACCGGAAATATATTTCAGCGCCTGGGGAGGCGACGCTCATGACGCGCTACAATGCGTGCGAAGATCTGCTCGACCGGAACGTGGCCTCGGGCAGGGGCGACAAACTCGCCTTCTTGGACCCGCAGAAGTCCATCACCTACGGCCAGCTTGCGACCGACAGCCGGAAATTTGCGAATGTCCTCAAGAGCCTGGGCGTGCGTCGCGAACAGCGCATCGCGCTGGCGATGCTCGACACGGTCGACTGGCCGGTCGCCTTCCTCGGCGCGATCCGCGCCGGAGTCGTTCCCGTCTGCCTGAACACCCTGCTGAGCAGCGAGCAATATGCCTACATGCTGGCGGATTCCCGCGCTGCGGTCCTGCTGGTCTCGCCGGCCCTCCTGCCGATGCTGCGACCCGCGCTCGCCCAGGCGCCCGACCTCGCTCACGTGGTGGTCGTCGGTCCCGGCGCAGAAGGCAAGGAACTGGACTTCGCGACCCTGATGGCGGGCACGTCGGACGATTTCGCGCCGGTCGACACCCACCCGGACGAGACCGCCTTCTGGCTCTATTCCTCCGGCTCCACCGGCGCGCCCAAGGGGACGAAGCACGTCCATACTGCGCTGATGGATACGGCGAAACTGTTCGGCGACGCCGTGCTCGGCCTGCGCGAGGACGACGTCGTCCATTCCGCAGCCAAGCTCTTCTTCGCCTACGGCCTCGGCAATTCGCTGACCTTCCCGATGGCCGCCGGCGCCACCACGATCCTCAACCCGGACCGCCCCACGCCAGCAGCGGTGTTCGACATTCTGGAGAAGCGCCAGCCGACCATCTTCTGCGGCGTGCCGACCCTCTTCGCCGCCATGCTGCACGATCCTGCGCACGAGTCGCACAAGGGCTCGCCGCGCCTGCGGCTTTCGACCTCCGCCGGCGAGGCGCTGCCCGAGCATATCGGTTCGTCGTGGAAGAAGCGCTTCGGCTCGGACATCGTCGACGGCGTCGGCTCGACCGAGATGCTGCACATCTTCCTGTCGAATGCGCCCGGCGACATCGTCTATGGCACGTCGGGCAAGCCGGTGCCGGGCTACGATGCGCGACTGGTCGATGAAAATGGCAAGGAGGTCGCGGACGGCGACGTCGGCGAACTCTACATCCGCGGACCGACGGCGGCGGAAGGCTACTGGAACCAACGCGAGAAGAGCCGCGCCACATTCCAGGGCGAATGGACCCGCACCGGCGACAAGTACACGCGCGACGCCACCGGCCGTTACACCTACTGCGGCCGCGCCGACGACATGTTCAAGGTCTCCGGCATCTGGGTCTCCCCCTTCGAGGTCGAGGGCGCGCTGGCGAGCCATCCGGCAATCCTCGAGGCCGCCGTCGTGCCGCATGCCGATGAAGAAGGCCTGCTGAAGCCCAAGGCCTTCGTGGTGCTGAAGCCCGGCGCCAGCGCCGACGATCTCGGCGCCTCGCTGAAGGACCATGTGAAGGCGACCGTCGGCATGTGGAAATATCCGCGCTGGATCGAGGTCCGCGAAAGCCTGCCCAAGACCGCGACGGGCAAGATCCAGCGGTTCAAGTTGCGGGACGAGGCGTGACCCCCGAACCGTCATTGCGAGCGAAGCGAAGCAATCCAGAGCCACGACCCGGCTCTGGATTGCTTCGTCGCTTTCGCTCCTCGCAATGACGCCTATGACCCCCCACGACCTCGACATTTCCGGCCGCCACCTCGAAGGCGCATGGTGGGGCCCGGCGCCGGACGCCGCCCCCACGCTGGTCCTGCTGCACGAAGGCCTCGGCTGCGTCGGCCTGTGGGGCGAGTTTCCCGCAAGACTAGCCGAGGCCACGGGTTGCGGCGTCTTCGCATACTCCCGCGCCGGCTACGGCAAGTCCTCGCCCATCCCGCTGCCGCGCCCGCTCACCTACATGCACGACGAGGCGCGCCAGACGCTGCCAAAGATTCTCGACGCCATTGGTTTTCGCGAAGGCGCGCTGGTCGGCCATTCCGACGGCGCCTCGATCGCGCTGATCCACGCCGGCGCGATCCGCGATCCCCGCGTGAAAGCCGTATCGCTCATGGCGCCCCATGTGTTCACCGAGGACATGGGGTTGGCCTCGATCGCCGAGGCGCAGCGCGCCTACGAGCAGGGCGACCTCAAGCGCAAGCTCGCGCGCTGGCACGCGCACGTCGATTGCGCCTTCTACGGCTGGAACGGCGCCTGGCTCGATCCCGGTTTCCGCGCGTGGAACCTCGAAGAGTTCCTGGCCCCCATCCGTATCCCCCTGCAGGTCATCCGGGGCGAGGCCGACCAGTACGGCACGATGGAGCAGGTCCGGAAGATCGAGCGCGGCGCTGGCGGGCAGGTCGATACGGTCATCATTCCCGGCATCGGCCATTCGCCGTATCGCGAGGCGCCGGAGGCCACGCTGACGGCGCTCACGGGATTCCTGGGTCGCGCCGGAATTATGAAAAATACCGCCAGTTAGCGCTGGACAATGCAAAATAATGCACTATTGTGCATTCACTCAATGAAAAATGTTGCAGGGAGGGGATCGTGGCCGACGCCCAACGCAAGCTCGCCAATGGCAAGGACTTCATCGACTTCCAGACCGACCCGTCCCGCTACCGCCACTGGAAGCTGACGGTCGACGGCGACGTCGCAACCCTCGCCATGGACGTCGACGAGAAGGGCGGGCTCTACGAGGGCTACGAGCTCAAGCTCAATTCCTACGATCTCGGCGTCGACATCGAACTCGCCGACGCGCTCGCGCGCCTGCGCTTCGAGCACCCGAACGTGAAGGTCGTGCTGCTGCGCTCCGCAAAGGACCGCGTCTTCTGCGCCGGCGCGAACATCCGCATGCTCGCGGGCTCGGAGCACCCGCACAAGGTCAACTTCTGCAAGTTCACCAACGAGACGCGCAATTCGATGGAAGACGCGTCGGAACATTCCGGCCAGAAGTTCGTCACCGTCGTCAACGGCACGGCGGCGGGCGGCGGCTACGAGCTCGCGCTCGCCACCGACCACATCATGCTGATCGACGACGGCTCGACCGCCGTGTCGCTGCCCGAAGTCCCGCTGCTCGCGGTTCTGCCGGGCACCGGCGGCCTCACGCGCGTCGTCGACAAGCGCATGGTCCGCCGCGACCACGCCGACGTCTTCTGCACGATCGAGGAAGGCATCAAGGGCCGCCGCGCCGTGCAATGGCGCCTGGTGGACGAAGTCGTGCCGCCTTCCAAGCTCGAGGAGCGCGTGAAGGCGCGCGCCGCCGAATTGGCGGCGGCCTCGCCGCGCAAGGGCCCGGCCGAGGGCGTGAAGCTCGCGCCGATCGCGCGCACGTTCCGCGCCGACGGCGTCGATTATTCCCACGTGAAGCTCGACATCGACGGCGCCCAGCGCCTCGCAACCATCATTGTGCGCGCGCCGGAAGCCGCGCCGCCGGCGTCAGCCGCCGAGGCCGTGAAGCAGGGCGCGCAATTCTGGCCGCTGCTCGCCGCGCGCGAACTCGACGACGCCATCCTGCACCTGCGCAACAACGCCTACGAACTGGGCACGATCCTGTTCAAGACCGAAGGCGCGCCGGCGACCGTGCGCGCCTATGACGAATTCCTCGAGGCCAACAAGGCCGACTGGTTCACGCACGAGGTGCGCCACTACTGGAAGCGCGTGCTCAAGCGCATCGACGTTACCTCGCGCACGCTCGTGTCGGTGATCGAACCCGGCTCCTGCTTCGTCGGCACGCTGGCCGAACTCGCCTTCGCGTCGGATCGCTCCTACATGCTGATGGGCCAGTTGCAGGGCGACAACCGCCCGGTCGCCAAGATCGAACTGACCAAGCTCAACTTCGGCGCCTATCCCATGTCGCACGGCCTCACGCGCCTCAACGCGCGCTTCCTCGCCGAGCCGAAGAAGGTCGACGAACTCGAAGCCGAGATCGGCCGCGAATTCGAGGCGGACGAAGCCGAGAGCGCCGGCCTCGTCACCTTCGGCCTCGACGACATAGACTGGGCCGACGAGATGCGCGTGTTCATGGAGGAGCGCACCAGCTTCTCGCCCGACGCGCTGACAGGCCTCGAGGCGAACCTGCGCTTCGCCGGTCCGGAGACGATGGAATCGAAGATCTTCGCGCGTCTCACGGCGTGGCAGAACTGGATATTCCAGCGGCCTAACGCGGTTGGCCCCGAAGGCGCGCTGTCGAAATTCGGCACCGGCGAACGGCCTGCCTACGACATGCGCCGCGTTTGAATTCAAGAAAACGGAACACCAAGGAGCGAGCGATGACTGACACGATCAACGTCGACTATTCCACCCGCATTCCGAACAACGTGGGCCTCACCGAGGATCGCACCGTGCTGCGCGCGCTCGAAGGCTGGCATCCCGGCTATATCGACTGGTGGAAGGACATGGGTCCCGAGGGCTTCCAGGAGGCGCTCGTCTATTTGCGCACCGCCGTCTCGGTCGATCCGCAGGGCTGGGCCAAGTTCGATTATGTGAAGATGCCCGAATACCGCTGGGGCGTCCTGCTCGCGCCGAAGGAAGAGGGCCGCAAGGTCAATTTCGGCAAGCACAAGGGCGAGCCCGCCTTCCAGGAAGTGCCCGGCGAATATCGCTCCATGCTGCGCCGCCTCGTCGTCATCCAGGGCGACACGGAGCCTGCCTCCGTCGAGCAGCAGCGCCACCTCGGCAAGACCGCGCCCTCGCTCTACGACCTGCGCAACCTCTTCCAGGTGAACGTCGAGGAAGGCCGCCATCTCTGGGCGATGGTCTACCTGCTGCACAAGTATTTCGGCCGCGACGGCCGCGAGGAAGCCGATGAATTGCTCCGCCGTCGCTCGGGCGACGCCGACAGCCCGCGCATGCTCGGCGCCTTCAACGAGGCGACGCCGGACTGGCTGTCCTTCTTCATGTTCACCTTCTTCACCGACCGCGACGGCAAGATGCAGCTCGAGTCGCTCGCGCAATCGGGCTTCGATCCGCTGTCGCGCACCTGCCGCTTCATGCTGACGGAAGAAGCCCATCACATGTTCGTCGGCGAGACCGGCGTCGGCCGCACCATCCAGCGCACCTGCGAGGCGATGAAAAAGGCCGGCATCGAGGATCCGAACGACATCGAAAAGATCCGCGCGCTCGGCGTGATCGACCTGCCGACCATCCAGAAGAAGCTGAACCTGCACTACTCGTTGACGCTCGACCTCTTCGGCGCGGAAATCTCGACCAACAGCGCGAATTTCTACAATGCAGGGCTCAAGGGCCGCTTCCAGGAAACCAAGATCGACGACGATCACCAACTCACCAACGCAACCTATCCGGTGCTGAAGCTGGTCGATGGTCAGATCGTGAAGGTCGACGAGCCGGCGCTCACTGCGCTCAACATGCGCCTGCGCGATGACTATTCGGACGATTGCGCCAAGGGCGTCGAGCGCTGGAATCGCATCATCGCCAAGGAAGGCGTGAACTTCCGTCTCGAACTGCCGCATGTCGCGTTCCATCGCCACATCGGTGAGTTCCGCAACGTGAACGTCACGCCCAAGGGAATCATTCTGGGCGACGGCGACTGGGCGAAAGTGAAGGACGATTACCTGCCGTCCTCCGCGGACGGCGACTATCTCACCTCGCTCATGACCGGCCATTTCGGCGCCGGCGAATATGCGAGCTGGATCGCAGCGCCGAAGGTCGGCATCGACAACAAGCCGGGCGATTTCGAATACGTCCGCATCGCGGCTTAATATAGGATCGTCATTGCGAGCGAAGCGAAGCAATCCAGCAGCCAGCGTTCGGCTCTGGATTGCTTCGTCGCTTCGCTCCTCGCAATGT
>CAMFKC010000022.1 GCA_945956975.1 uncultured Methylocystaceae bacterium
GGGCGTCCGAATGGAACTGGCGTCGGTAGATCACGACGATGATGAGCGCAGTCGTCAGCAGGAAGACGAAGGGGCCGAGATACCAGCCGAGATAGGCGAAGGAGAAAAAGAAGGCGCGTTGCCCGTCCGCGAAATGGCGGCCGGCGACGATGCTCATGTTGGCGGCGCGGCGCGCGGCCTTTTCGCGCGCGACCGCATCGGGCGAGGTCGCCGGCGGCGTGGCGCCGATCAGGATCGCGGAATAATTGTAGAGCCGGTAGGACCAGCCGAACTTGAAGAAGGCATAGCCGAAGATCGCCATAAGGCCGATCGTCTTCATTTCCCACAGGCCACGCGACGTCGAGAGCGCCAGCGGCAGATCGCCGAACAACCGCAGCACGTCGTCGGTCGAACGCAATACGGTCGCCGCGCCGCCAATGGCGAGCAGCGAGGTGGAGGCGAAAAAGGCCGTGCCGTTCTGCAAGGTCGAGGTGATCGCCGTGTCGACGATGCGCACCTCGCGCCGGGACATCTCGTCCATCCAGACGTCGCGCTGCGCGTTCATCAGGGCATTCAGGCCAGGCGACCTGTCGTGCCGGAGCTTGACGAAGCGCGCATATCCCATCCAGGCCAAGAGAAAAGCGGAGATGGCGGCGGCGTCGGCGGAATAGGCAAGCATGTCGACAGATCCGGTCTGGCAGGCTCGGCGCGCGGTTGATTTTTTGCGCGCCCTCCCGTCAATCTGTGGCAGGAGGACCCGATGGCGCAAGAGATCACGGTTGGAATCAAGAAGCTGGTCGAGGAGGCGAACGCCGCGATCGAGACGTTGACGATCGAGCAGGCGATCGCGCTGCACGGCAACCCCGACGTGACCTTCGTGGACCTGCGCGATCCCCGCGAGATGGAGCGCGACGGGCATATTCCCGGCACGTTCCACTGCACGCGCGGCATGCTGGAATTCTGGATCGATCCGGCCAGCCCCTACGCCAAGCCGCAGTTCCAGGAGGACAAGAAATTCGTGTTCTTCTGCGCCGGCGGCCTGCGTTCCGCGCTCGCCGCGCATACGGCGCACAAGATGGGCCTGAAGCCCGTCGCCCACGTCGAGGGCGGCTACGGCGCGTGGAAGAAGGCGGGCGGGCCGACGGAAGCCTGGGTACCCAAGGCGCGCAAGGGCGGCTGAGGTGGCGCTCACCCTCGTCATCGGCAACAAGAGCTATTCGTCCTGGTCGATGCGGCCGTGGATGCTGCTCGAGGGCTTCGGCATTCCCTTCGCAGAGGTCGTGATCCCGCTCTATGTCGATGGATCGAAGGAAGAGATCCTGCGCTACACCCCGTCGGGAAAGGTGCCGACGCTGATCGACGGCGCCACGACGATCTGGGACTCGTTGTCGATCTGCGAATATGTCGCGGAGACGTTTCCGCAGCACGCGATCTGGCCCGTCGACAAGGCGGCGCGCGCTCTGGCGCGTTCCATGAGCGCAGAGATGCATTCGTCGTTTCAGGCGCTGCGCCAGCAATGCGGCATGGTGGTGCACCGGCCCAAGGGGCCGGTGGATTTCACGGCCGACACGCTGGCCGACATCGCCCGCATAGAGGCCATGTGGGCGGATGCGCGCGAAAAGCATGGGCACGGCGGTCCCTTCCTGTTCGGCGCATTTTCCGTCGCCGACGCCATGTATGCGCCGGTCGTCTGCCGCTTCGACGTCTATCAGCCGAAGCTGTCGACGGCGACGCACGCTTACATGGACGCGATGAAGGCGACGCCCGCGTGGAAAAAGTGGATGGCGGGGGCTGCTTCGGAGACGTGGCGGATCCCGCGTTTCGAGCCGCAGCCCTGATCATTTCGCCACGCGGCGCTTCCAAAGATCCCACGCGCGAGCGACGATCTGCGCATTGACCTTGTCGGCCTGCTCGCCTTCTTCCGGGCTCAGGAACTGGATCGGGCCGCCGAGCGTGACGGCCTGCGTCTGCAAGCGCGCGTCGACCTCGGTGTAGACGGCGCGGAAGACGGCGAGTTCGAGCGAAGGTCCGACCACGGCGACGCCGTGGCCGCGCATCAGCGCGACGGATTTGTCGCCGAGCTTTTCGGCGAGCGCCGCGCCGATCGCCTGATTGGCGACGAGCATGTTCGTCGTCCCGAATTTCTCCGCGATGTCGAAGACCGGCGCGCCCTTGGCGAGAAAGGCGGCATTGTGGAACATGGCGCCCATCGGCGTCTTGACCACGCCGAAGGGGATGACCGCCGGCGAATGCGAATGCACGACCGCCACGACGTCCGGGCGGCGGCGATAGATCTCGCCGTGGATGAAGCGCTCGAGAAAGACCGCGCGGCCCTGCGCATCGACGGCGTTGGAATTCTCGTCGAATTCCATGATGTCCGCTGGCCCCGTCAGGGCAGGGGCGAGCGAGCGCGGCATGAAGAAATGTTTCGGGTTGTCGGGGCTGCGCATAGAGACATGGCCAAAAGCGTCCACCACGTTCTGATCGGCGAGGATGCGGCTGGCGACGGCAAGATTCTCCGCGACCGCGGGCGGGACCTGCGCCAGTGCGGCCTGCGGCCCGAGCGCGAGCAGCAGCGCGCCCAAAAACACTCTCGTTCCCTGCATGGCCGCTCCTCCCGCCGGCGCGTTGGCCGCCGTCCGCCGGCAGGCTATCAATGGCGGGGATAAAGAAAAGGGCGCTGCGAGCGCCCCTCGAATGAGGGCGCAGAGCGCCCGGGTTGGGAAGGAAACATCATGTCGCAACGCAAGGTCGCTCTCATCACCGGCGGTTCGGCCGGCATCGGCAAGGCCTCGGGCCTCGCGCTGGCGCGGGCAGGGTGGGATGTCGTCTTCACCGGACGCCGCAAGGAGCTGCTGGATCAGGTGGCGGCGGATGCTCGCAAGCATGGCGGGCGGGCGATCGGCGTCGTCTGCGACGTCGGCCATCCGGATTCGGTGAAGGCGTTGTTCGACGCCACGATGGCCGAGTTCGGGCATCTGCACTTGCTGTTCAACAACGCCGGCATCGGCGCGCCCGGCATCAATCTGGAAGATCTCACCTACGAGCAGTGGAAGGCGGTGGTGGACACCAACCTGACCGGTCCGTTCCTGTGCACGCAGCACGCCTTCCGCATCATGAAGGACCAGAACCCGATCGGCGGGCGCATCATCAACAACGGCTCGATCTCGGCCCATGCGCCGCGTCCGAACACGGCGCCCTACACGTCCACCAAACACGCCATCACCGGCCTGACGAAATCGACCGCGCTCGACGGCCGCAAGTACAACATCGCCTGCGGGCAGATCGACATCGGCAACGCCGACACCGACATGGGCGGCCGCATGAAGGCCGGCGTGCCGCAGGCCAACGGCCAGACCATGCCGGAAGCGGTGATGGACCCCGAGCACGTGGCCGACGCGGTCGTGCAAATGGCGAGCCTGCCGCTGGAATCGAACATCCTGTTCATGACGATCATGGCGACGAAGATGCCGTTCGTCGGGCGGGGGTGATCGTTGAATAGCGGGCATCCAGGGCGTATATGACCATCCAGATGGTCATGTCGCCCGGAGGCGGAGATGAGACGGGTCAGCATTGCCGAAGCGAAGGCGCATTTGAGCGAGCTGATCGACCAGGTCAGAGCAGGCGAGCCCGTGGAGATCACGCGCCGGGGCAAGCCGGTTGCGACGCTCCAGGCGACCGCGCCCGCCCTCAAGAAGGTCGATGCCGCCGCCTTGCGCGCCATCACCGACAAGATGACGATGCAGAGCGAGGACGCAGGCGCGTTCATCCGGCGCATGCGCGATGAAAACCGCTATTGATGCAAATCTATGTCGATACCTCGCTGCTCGTGGCGGCGTGCGCGCCTGAGGCGAGATCCGGCTTCGCACAGGAATGGCTTCAGGCGCAGGAGATCGGCGCATTGCTGATGAGCGAATGGACCCGGACCGAATTCTCTGCCGCCGTTGCAATGAAAGTCCGGTCGGGCCGTTTGCCGCGCGCCGAGAGTCGCGACGCACACGCCGCCTTCGATCTTCTCGCTCGCCAGAGTTTCAGGATAGCGGCCGTTTCGACAGCGGATTTCATCGCGGGTGGTCGCTTCGCCGCGCAATCGGCGCAGCCGCTGCGAGCCGGCGACGCGCTGCACCTCGCTATCTGCCACGCGCACGGCGCTGCACTTGCCACATTCGACAATGATCAGCGGGACGCTGGCCGAGCGCTCGGAATTCCGGCGCTGGACATCTGACGATCGCCCCCATGCCCCTCCACCTCCTCAAACTCTGCGTCGGCGCGGAGTCGATTTCCGATCTCGAAGGCTGGATCAAGCAGCGTCTTGCTGCGCAGCGGAAACTCGGCCAGACGCCCGAGCAGTTCCACACGACGCGCATGGTTCCCAAGAGGGCCCACGAGATCGTCGCTGGCGGCTCGCTGTACTGGGTGATCAAGGGCCAGGTCGCGGCGCGACAGAAACTGCTGGAGATCCGGCCCTTCACCGATGCAGACGGAATTGGGCGGTGCCATCTGGTGCTGGAGCCGAAGGTCGTTCCCGTTCATCCGCGCCCGTGCCGGCCATTTCAAGGATGGCGCTATCTGCCGGCGGCTGATGCGCCCGCTGATCTCGGCAAGGGCTCCCGCGCGATCGCCGAAATGCCGGAAGAATTGCGGCGGGAATTGCGCGAACTCGGACTTCTTTGACCCGCCCTTGCGCGGCGCTCTCGCGGATACGATCTATGGGGGCCGGCCGACTGGGACCACATTCATGAGCCAGCTTCCCGACAGCGCGCGCAAGGCGAGCGCGGCCGTCGACAGTTTCCTGACCCGCGCTGCGACTGTTCCTGCGCCCTCCGCAGGCGCGCGTGGCCGGCTGATCTTCGCGCTCGACGCCACGATGAGCCGTCAGCCGACATGGGACATGGCGCAGGGCCTGCAGCAGCGCATGTTCGAGGAGACCGATGCGCTGGGTGGGCTCGACGTGCAACTCGTCTACTTCCGCGGACTGATGGAATGCCGCGCCTCGCGCTTCGTGTCGCAGGGCGCGGGGCTCGCCGCGGTCATGTCGAAGATCGATTGCCGCGGCGGCAACACGCAGATCGAGAAGGTGCTGCGCCACGCGCGCGACGAAGCCAAGGCCGCGCCGGTCGGCGCGCTGGTCTTCGTCGGCGACGCAATGGAAGAAAACGTCGACCGGCTGTGCGCGATCGCGGGCGAACTGGCGTTGCGCGGCGTGAAGGCCTTCATGTTCCACGAGGGGTCCGATGTCCAGGCGCGCACGGCCTTTCAGGAGATCGCGCGTCTGACCGGCGGCGCCTATGCGGCCTTCGACGCATCCGCGCCGAAGAAGCTCGCCGCGCTGCTTAGCGCAGCGGCGGCCTATGCGGCGGGCGGCTTTACGGCGCTGGAAGCGCAGGCGAAAAAAGGCAATGCGGACGCCCGGCTCCTGATCGAGCAGATGGGCGGGAAAAAGTGAGGCTCATGTGCCGCAATTGATCATAGCGCTGGGCATTCTGGTCGGCGGCTACTGGCTGCTGCGCCTGTTCGCGCGCACGCCGCCGGCGGTGCTGGCGCGCTGGATTCGCGGCGTCGGCGGCGTCTCGGTCATCGGCGCCGGCGTGCTGCTGCTTCTGCGCGGCGCCTTTCCGGCGGCAGGCGTTCTCACCGCGATCGGCGCGCTGATCCTGGGGCAGGGGCGCTTTCCCAGGGATTGGGGCTTTGGTCGCCAGAAAGGGCCGGGCGTCTCGCGCGTTCGCTCCGCGATGATCGAGATGGAACTGGACCATGCGACGGGCGCGATGTCTGGGGTCATTCTCGCTGGCCCGCAGGAGGGCCGTTCGCTCGATACGCTGGCGCGGCCGGCGTGCGAGGAACTCTACCGCCAATGCCTCGTCGACGATCCCGACGGCGCGCGGCTGCTAGAGGCTTATCTCGACCGCCGGTTTACCGGCTGGCGTCAGGCAGGAGAGGGCTATTCCGACGCGGGGGGCGGCGGCACGCGCACGCGGGCCCGCAGCGCCGCCATGTCCGAGGATGAAGCGTATGAGGTGCTCGGCCTTCGCAAGGGAGCCAGCCGCGAGGACATTTCGCGCGCGCACCGGACGCTGATGAAGAAACTGCACCCCGACCAAGGGGGGTCTACGGATCTGGCGGCCCGCGTCAACGAAGCCAAGGACGTCCTGCTGCGGCGTCATCTCTAAGCTACTCCAAACACAACGCTACGCTTTCGCTCCGGGGCGCCGGCGCTCAGTTCTTCATCGCGAAGCAGGCCATGCCGGAGCGCTTGAGCTCCTTGCAGGCGCTTTCCGCCGCATTCTCCTGCAGACCGGCGAACCGCGCGCGATACAGCGTGCCGGAGCCCTTCTGCACCTTCTCCGTGAAAGGCTGGGCGCGCGCGATCGTGCGGCTGTGGTCCTTGGCGCGCGACAGCAGTTCCTTGGCCTTGGCGATATCGTCG
The DNA here is from genome assembly GCA_945956975.1 of uncultured Methylocystaceae bacterium. Classification (GTDB taxonomy): domain Bacteria; phylum Pseudomonadota; class Alphaproteobacteria; order Rhizobiales; family Beijerinckiaceae; genus JAJXWB01. Next base: position 6,407 of record CAMFKC010000022.1, read on the forward strand.
GTCGCGCCGATCTGGATGATCCAGCCGGTGCGGGCGACTGTCGCGGTGGTCTCGTCGTCCTCGTCCTTCTTCGGCTGAGCCTTGGCGACCTGCGTATGTCCGGCCTTTGCCGTTTCGCGGGTCGGCTCCTTGGCGGCGGCCTTGGCCGTATCCTTGGCCTCGCCGGCGCGGGCCGGCTGCGCGCCGGTCACCCAGCGCAGCGTGGAGGGCGTTGTCGAGGCCAACGCGAGCGCGCCGCGCGCGGTCGCGCCCTGGGCGGCGCCCGGGGTGGCGGCGGCGGCGCGCAGCTTGATCTTTTCGGCCGGGCGCTCCGCAGGCGTCTCGCTCGCGCGGGCTACCGCAGCCACATAGGCAGGGCGGGGACGCTCCGGCGCGACCGCGGCGGTGACGCGCGCGGGAATCGGCGCCGGGGGAACGCCGAGGAACAGGCCGCCGGCGTCTGCGCGCGCCGCCTGGGGGCGGGGCGCTTCGGCGCGGGCGAGTTCGACATTCGCGCGCACGGAATCAATCTGGGCGGGCGGCGTCAGGCGCAGCGGCTCTGCCGAGGCGACGCGAACGGTCTCGCGGACTGGCGTGGGCTCGGCCTTCTGGACCGGCTTGATTTCCTCGCGGGGGGCGGGCGCCGCCTCGTCTTCCTTCTCGACAGCGGCGATTGCGGTGCGGCCCACGGCGCCGTCGTCGATGTTGTTTTCGAGCAGCGCGGCCATGCGGTTGTCGCGGATGCGGGCGCTTGGGCCGCCCAGAACGACGCCGACGATGTGGTGGCCGTCGCGGCGCACCGAAGTCATCAGGTTGAAGCCGGCCTTGGCCGTGTAGCCGGTCTTGATGCCGTCCACGCCGTCGACGCGGCCGAGCAGGTGGTTGTGGTTGCGGATGCTGCGGCCGGCGAAATTGAAGACGCGCGTCGAGAAGTAGCGGTAATATTTCGGGAAACGCTCCTGGATCGCCTTGGCGAGCAGAGCCTGGTCATGCGCGGTCGTAACCTGTTCGTTGTTGGGCAGGCCCGAGGCGTTTGCATAATTCGTGCGCGACATGCCCAGCGCGCGGGCCTTGCGGGTCATCATCTCCGCGAAGCGGTCTTCGGAGCCGCCGACGGCCTCGCCGATGGCGACCGCAATGTCGTTGGCGGATTTGGTGACGATCGACTTGATCGCGTCCTCGACTTCGATCTCGGACCCCGGCCGCAGGCCGAGCTTGGACGGCGCCTGTGCGGCGGCGTGGGCCGAGACCGGGATTTCTGTGTCGAGCTTGAAGCGGCCGGCCTCAAGCTGCTCGAAGAGCAGATAGAGCGTCATCACCTTGGTCAGGGAGGCGGGATGGCGCTCGACATTCTCGTTGTGCGCATGCAGCACGCGGCCTGAATTGACGTCCATGACGAATTCGGCGGGAAGTTGCATGGCCGCGACGCGGCTGGCGCGCACATGCCGCTTGCGGACGTGCACGTAGCGCTTGACGTGCCACGTTGCATGGACGCGATGCTTGTAGTGGCGATGGCGCCCGCGGGCCTCGGCAGGTTCGGAGACCGCCACCATCGCCAGGACCATGGCCGCGCCTGCCGCCAGCAGGCCGAGACGCTTGGATACAACGCTACGCAACCCCATGCGACGCTCCGCTTCGCATCCTGTCGAAACCGCTCGCCGGCAAAGCTTCCGTTGCCGCGAAAACACAGTCTGGGACGCTAGGCGTTTTCGGTTACCCACCAGTTAAACGATGAAAAGTTTAGCGATTTTGCGTCGCAAAAAGATTCTTGACTTTTTTTGTGCGCTGCACCATAAGCGTGGGCGTTGTTCGGGTTCCCCACCGGGTCCCCCGGCCGCCCCCGGATGCGGGCTTATTTCGAGGATCCTCCCATGGCTTATGATTTCGAAGCTTTCCAGAAGTTCGGCAAAGAGCAGTTCGAAGCCGCTTCGGCCGCGATGACCGAAGTGACCAAGGGGCTTCAGGCGATCGCCACGGAAGCCACCGACTTCTCCAAGAAGTCGTTCGAAGACGGCTCGGCCTTCGTCGAGAAGCTCGTCGGCGTGAAGAAGATGGACGAAGCCATCACGCTGCAGACGGAATTCGCCAAGTCCTCCTACGAGGGCTTCGTCGCGCAGGCGACCAAGATGGGCGAGATGTACCAGGCCGTGGCCAAGGAAGCCTTCAAGCCGGTCGAGGGCGCGATCGCCAAGATGGCCGCGAAGTAAACCTACGCGACATTGAAATCGGCGGCTTCGGTCGCCATGTGGAAAGCCCGGCCTCGCGCCGGGCTTTTTGCTTTTCCGCGACCCTGTTCACGACAGCGCCTTGCGTTCGCCGCGATGGCGAAGAAAGATCGGGACGTATTGAATCGTCCGCCGGCGCATTGCCTCGCGTCGCCGGAACTGGCCGCGGAGAACAACTGGCCTATTTGCTGCATGGTGAAGGACCAAGCGAACGCGCCCGGGGAACCCGGCGCAATCCGCCAGGTTCTTCCGGAACAGGGCTGACGGAGACAGATGAGCGCAGGCGTAATCCGGGCAACATCCCCGACTCGTCGCAACGGCGATGGACCGCCTGGATCGGGCACGCAGGTCATCACGCGTCCGAAGACTCAGACGCGCAAGCCTTCGATGTACCGTGTTTTGCTTTTGAACGACGACTACACGCCGATGGAGTTCGTTGTGACGGTTCTGGTGAAGTATTTCGCGAAGAGCCGCGAGGACGCCTGGCGGATCATGATGCACGTGCATCAGCAGGGCGTCGGCGAATGTGGGGTCTACACCTACGAGGTCGCCGAAACGAAAGTCACGCAAGTGATGGACTACGCTCGCAAGCATCAGCATCCCCTGCAATGCATCATGGAAAAGAAGTGAGGTGAGGCATGCCGTCTTTTTCGCGCAATCTCGAGCAGTCGCTTCACCGGGCGCTTCAGGCCGCCAACGAGCGGCGGCATGAATACGCCACTCTGGAGCACCTGCTGCTCAGCCTCATCGACGATCTCGATGCGGCGGCTGTCATGCGCGCGTGCTCGGTCGATCTGAACGCGCTGCGTAAGACCCTGCGCGAATATATCGACAGCGAGCTCGACAATCTCGTCACCGACGGTCGCGACGACGCCAAGCCGACGGCGGGCTTCCAGCGCGTGATCCAGCGCGCCGTCATCCATGTTCAGTCGTCCGGCCGCGAAGAGGTGACGGGCGCCAACGTGCTCGTCGCGATTTTCGCCGAGCGCGAGAGCCATGCCGCCTATTTCCTGCAAGAGCAGGACATGACCCGCTACGACGCGGTCAACTACATCAGCCACGGCATCGCCAAGCGGCCGGGCATGTCGGACGCCAAGCCGGTGCGCGGCGCCGAGGAAGAGGGCGACAAGAACGAGGCGCGCGAACCGCGCGAGGCGAGCGGCGACGGCAAGAAAAAGGAGAGCGCGCTCGACGCGTATTGCGTCAACCTCAACAAGAAGGCGCGCGACGGCCGCATCGATCCGCTGATCGGCCGCGAGGCGGAAGTGCAGCGCACGATCCAGGTTCTCTGCCGCCGGCAGAAGAACAATCCGCTGCTCGTCGGCGATCCCGGCGTCGGCAAGACGGCGATCGCCGAGGGCCTTGCGCGCAAGATCGTGAAGGGCGAAGTGCCGGAGGTGCTTGCCAAGTCGACCGTGTTCTCGCTGGACATGGGCACGCTTCTCGCCGGCACGCGCTATCGCGGCGACTTCGAGGAACGGCTGAAGCAGGTGATGAAGGAGATCGAGGCGCACAAGGGCGCGATCCTGTTCATCGACGAGATCCATACCGTGATCGGCGCCGGCGCGACCTCAGGCGGCGCGATGGACGCGTCGAACCTGCTCAAGCCCGCGCTCGCGCAGGGCGTCCTGCGCTGCGTGGGTTCGACCACCTACAAGGAATACCGCCAGTATTTCGAGAAGGACCGCGCGCTGGTGCGGCGCTTCCAGAAGATCGACGTCAACGAGCCGTCTGTCGCCGACAGCGTGGAAATCATGAAGGGCCTCAAGCCCTATTTCGAGGAGTTCCACAAGATCCGCTACACCAACGACGCCATCAAGGCGGCGGTGGAACTGTCGGCGCGCTACATCCACGACCGCAAGCTGCCGGACAAGGCGATCGACGTGATCGACGAGACCGGCGCGAGCCTGATGCTGCTGCCCGAGGCCAAGCGCAAGAAGGTCATCGGCATCAAGGAAATCGAGGCGACGATCGCGACGATGGCGCGCATTCCGCCCAAGACAGTGTCCAAGGACGACGCCGAGGTGCTCGCGCATCTCGACGAGACCCTGAAGCGCGTCGTCTACGGACAGGATGCGGCGATCTCCGCACTGTCGTCGGCGATCAAGCTGGCGCGCGCCGGCCTGCGCGACGGGGAGAAGCCGATCGGCTCCTACCTGTTCTCGGGTCCGACTGGCGTCGGCAAGACGGAAGTCGCCAAGCAATTGTCGGTCGCGCTCGGCGTCGAACTGATCCGTTTCGACATGTCGGAATACATGGAGCGGCACACGGTCAGCCGCCTCATCGGCGCGCCTCCCGGCTACGTCGGCTTCGACCAGGGCGGCCTTTTGACCGACGGTGTCGACCAGCATCCGCACTGCGTGCTGCTGCTCGACGAAATCGAGAAGGCGCATCCCGATCTGTACAACATCCTG
>CAMFKC010000023.1 GCA_945956975.1 uncultured Methylocystaceae bacterium
GTTGGCATGGATCGCCTGGCTGTTGATCCACTGCATTTCCATGAGCACGCAGATGGCGAAGGAATAGGCCGCGCCGTAGCTCGCGCCGCTGGCGACGGTATAGATCACGTCCTCCTTGGCAAAGCGTGGCGCGTAGTTCTCAAACATCGGCGCGAAGGTTGCATGCGCCCGATCGATCGCCGGCTGCAGGGCGGCAAGGCTGCCGATCAGCGTCCCGGTCAGGTCTTCGCCGCCGGTCAGCGCCACGAGGCCCATGACGATCTGGTAGATCCGCGAATAATTGCTGTCCCTGGCGTCAATCGGCACGCCGGTCGTGTAGGGCGCCTCGAAGCCGACGACATGATCGACCGCCTTGGCGAGCGGCGAGGCGGGCTCGACCGTCAGGCCGATGGTGGTCGCGCCCTTCGAGCGTGCGAATTCGGCCGCGGCGGTAGTTTCCTTCGTGGTGCCGGTCATCGAGCAGAGAATAACCAGCGAATTCTTGTCGAGCGCACGCGGCGCGCGGGAGACGAACTCGGCGGCGTTATAGACATCCGATGGCAGCGGTGAATGCTGGTCGAGCAGGAACTTTGCCGGATGCATGACCGACAGCGAGCCGCCGCAGGCGACGAAGAACACATGCTTCACCGATTTTGCGTCAAGCGCGGAGAGCCCGGCAACGACGCCGGCATCGAAGGCAGAGGGGAGGGACATGGGCGAACCTTTCTATATGACGTTATAATACGTATTATAGCCTCGGCTTTGTCGTCAAGCGGTCTTGACACCATTGGCAAAATTTTGCGAACGTTCTCACATTCGGAGTAAGAATCTGTCGCTGTGGCGATGGCGGGGAGGTGAGCGTGAGCGGTGTCTACGACACACTCGTAGTCGGCGGAGGCATCATCGCCGCATCGGCAGGGCAGCACTTGGCGGCGGCCGGCTATCGCACGTTGCTGGTCGAGCGCGACGACTATGGTGCGGGGACATCCAGCAGAACCTCGCGCCTGCAGCATTGCGGGCTCGGCTATCTCTCGGCCGCCAGCGGCTCGATCGCCACCTTTCTCGCCCATCCGCGCAGCGCCATCGAGTGCCTCAGCCTGATGCGCCGCGCGATGCAAGGACGGGCGGAGTTTGTGCGCCTGGCGCCCGAGCGGGTAAAACCCGTCACCTTCATCGTTCCGCTAACTCCGGAAAACGCCATTCCCCGTTGGAAGGCCCGGCTTGCCTTTCGCCTGATGGCAGCCAGCGACGGCGGCCGGGTGCCGCTCGACCTTCGCATTCTGTCTGCCGCGGAAGCGCGGGCGCATCCGGGGCTTCAGGGCATGGCGGGGTTGCAGGATATCGGCGGAGCGATGACTTTCACCGAATACCAGTATCATTGGCCGGAGCGCATCGTTGTCGATACGATCATGAAGGCCCGGGCGATCGGCATGGAGGCGCTGAACCATACGGCGGTGACGGGGCTGGCGCGGGAGGGCGACTTCTGGCGGATTACACTGGAGGCAGCCAAGGGCTCGCGCGACGTTCTCGCGCGCGCCGTCGTCAATTGCGCCGGCGTTTGGGTCGACGAGATCACCGCCATGGCTGGGGCTCCGCATCTGCGCAAGAATACCGGCGAAAAGGGCACGAATATCGTCGTTCGGCTACCAGAAAGCCTGCGCGGCATCGGTTTCGAGACCGTGACTGCGGCCGGCGCGCCCTTCTATTTGATCCCCTTGGGCGAACTTCATTATGTCGGGCCCTGGGATTCTATCTCGGACGGCAGGTCGGAAGGTTTTCGCGCCACGGAGGCCGAGATTGCGGCCATTCTCGATCAGCTCGGCCGCCTGTTCCCGGGCTTCGGGCTAACGCGCGAGGATGTGCTCTATGCCTGGGCGGGCGTGCGGCCGCGTAGCCTCGCCAAGGACGGCAGGGGTTCCGCGCCCGCTGTTCGCGAGCATGACCTCACCGACGAAGGCCTGCCGAATGTCTTCACTTTCACCGGCGGGCTGCTGATGACCCATCGCGACGCCGGGCGGCGGCTGAGGCGCGCGGTTGCCCGCCGGCTGAGGCCGTCCGGCTCGCCACGCCCGCTGGACCTGCCTTTGCCGCCCCACCCGGATTTGCATTGTGTCACCGAAGCCTCGGTCGCCCATGCCGTCCTCAACGAGCAGGCATGCACGCTCTCGGACATCCTTCGCCGCCGCCTCTCCGTCGGCTGGGAGGCGGATCTCGGTCGACGCTTTGCGGAAACGGCTGCCAAACTGGCGGCGCGACATCTGGGCTGGACGCCGGATGAGGCTGCGACGCAGGCCGCCGCCTTCATCGAGGAGACAATGACCGAATTCGGTCTCAGGACGCCTTAGCCCGGCAACAATACACGAATTTGTACGAAATCATGAGAGAACGTTCTCACAATATTTGAGAATTCTTTTATACAGGCGACCATTGGAGGAGTAGAGACATGGCACTGGATGAACGTAATATCAGCGTGATGAATTTCCACTATGTCCGGCATACGATGGATCGGTTTCTGGCCGATGTCTGCGAGGCCGGCGTCTCTCGCATCGAGCTATGGGCCGCCGCGCCGCATTTCTATATCGGTGACAAGACGCTGGCCGATGCGCGGGCGCTGGGACGAAAAGTGCGGGGCATGGGCCTCGATATCGTCGCCTTCACGCCGGAGCAGTGCATCTATCCGATCAACATCTCAGCGAAGGAAGCGGAGCTGCGCGACCGTTCGGTGCGCTATTTCCTGGAATCCATGGAATTCGCCACCGAATGCGGTGCCCCGGCACTTCTGGTGACCGCAGGCGGCGGTTATCGCGACGAGCCGGCGGAACAGGCGCTGGAGCGCTGCGTCGATTCCATGGGCATCCTCTGCGACCGCGCGCAAAAACTCGGCATCGATCTCTGGATGGAATCACTGCCGGATTCCTTTGCCAACATCATCCGCTCGGCCAGGGAAATCCGCAACCTGATGGACACGCTGAACAGCCCCGCGCTGTTCGCGGTCTATGACGTGGCAGGCGCGGTGATGACTCATGAGACGCCTCAGGATTATTTTACCCATCTCGCAGGCCGCGTCGCGCATGTGCATTTCACAGATTCCGATGCCGGTGGCAGTCATCTCGCCTGGGGCGACGGCATCATCGACCTCGACGAACTTACCGCCTATCTGCGCAGCCAGAATTACGAGGGTTCGCTGACGATCGAACTGACCAACTGGAAATACAATGTCGATCCCACCCCGCCCCTGAAACAGTGCATCGAGGCCATGCGCAAGGCCCTCGGTCCGGCTTAGTCGGTGCGGGCATGGAGGAGAAAAATCCAGCCGTTGCGCCAGCAGGAAGGGCCGATCCGCTGCTGCGGCCGTTGCAGGTTGGCCGGCTCACCCTGCGCAACCGGATCATGAGCACCAGCCACGAGACCGCCCTCGACGAGGGCGGCCTTCCGCTCGACGCCTATCAGCGCTATCACGAGGAAAAGGCCAAGGGCGGGCTCGCGCTGACGATGTTCGGCGGCTCGGCGCGCGTTTCCGCCGATACGAGCTGGGGTGGCACGCAGCTCGACGTGTCGAGCGATGCGGTCGTCCCGGTGTTCCGTGCCTTCTCCGAACGCGTCCATCGCCATGGCGCGGCGCTGATGTGCCAGATCTCCCATGTCGGCCGGCGTGCCAACGCCACTGTCGGCGCCTGGCTTCCCGCGCTCGGCCCCTCCCATTCGCGCGAGGACTATAACCGCAGCTTTGCACATGAAATGGACCGCCACGACATCGCGCGCATCGTGCGCGACTTCGGCCAGTCAGCGCGGCGCGCGCGGGAGGGCGGGCTTGACGGCATCGAGACGATGACCGGCGGCCATTTGATTGGGCAATTCCTGTCGCCGATGGTCAATCGCCGCACGGATGAGTTCGGCGGCTCCTTGGAAAACCGCATGCGCTTCCTGCGCATGGTCCACGAGGAGATCCGCCGGGAGGTCGGAAGCGATTATCCGGTGGGCATCCGCTACACGATCGATGAGGACCACAAGGACGGCTTGAGCTTCGCCGAGGCGGTTACGGTTGCCAACAGGCTGGAGCGGGAAGGGCTGGTCGATTTCTTCAACTGTATTTTCGGCCGGTTCGACACGCGTCTCAACCTGCTCATCTACAACATTCCCGACTTGACGGCCGCCTCCGCGCCGTGGCTGCATCAGGTCGGATCGTTCAAGGCACAGACGGATCTTCCGGTCTTCCACGCCGCGAAGATTGCCGATGTCGCGACGGCGCGTTACGCGGTCGAAGCAGCGCTGGTCGATATGGTCGGCATGACGCGGGCGCACATGGCCGACCCCCAGATCGTCAACAAGCTGCGAGCGGGCCGGGAACAGGAAATCCGCCCCTGCGTGGGCGCTTCGCACTGTCTCTATCGCCCGGTGCATTGCATCCACAATCCGGCGACAGGTCGTGACACCTGGCTGCCGCAGGTGATCGAGCGCTCGCCGCAGGCGGGACGAAAGGCAGTCGTCGTCGGGGGCGGACCGGCGGGGCTGGAGGCGGCGCGGGTGCTTGCTGCGCGGGGACACCGGGTTGTACTGCTGGAGGCGGCCGATCGGCTTGGCGGGCAGCTGGTGCTGGCCGCGAGAACCAGGCTTCGTCGCGCCCTGATCGGCATCGTCGACTGGCGCGCCGCCGAACTGGAGCGGCTCGGCGTCGACGTTCGGCTGAATGTGTACGCGGAGGCGGCCGAGGTTCTTGCCGAACAACCCGACTTGGTTTTCGTCGCCACCGGCGGCATTCCGGATTTTGGTCCGGTCGCAAGCAGCGACCTTTGCCTCAGTGTCTCCGATGCGCTCGGCAATCCAATGCAGATCGCTGACGAGGTGCTGATCTACGACGCGACCGGACGCCATCCCGCACCCTCGGCTGCCGCGGAAATTGCCTCTGCGGGAAAGAGGGTGACATTCGTTGCCCGCGATCTCTCTGTCGCGCCGGAAATGGAGCACCATTCGAGCATCACCTATCGCAAGGCGCTCGCCGAACGGGATGTTCGGGTGCTGCTAGAACACGAACTGGTGTCGGTGAGCGTGCGGGAGGGGCGACGCGAGGTGGTGTTGCGCCACCTGCTGACTGGCCGGGAAATGCTCGAGACCCACGCACAGGTCATTGTCGAGCATGGCACCGTGCCGGTGAACGACCTTTTCGCGGAACTGCGCCCGCTCTCAGCAAATGATGGCGCCACGGCGGTCGAAAGCCTGCTGGGCGCCGCGCCTTTGCGCGCGCGGCCGCCCGCCGGCTTCGAGTTACATCGGATCGGCGACGCCGTCAGCAGCCGGTCGGTGCATGCCGCCATGTTGGATGCCCTGCGGCTCGCGGTACAGTTCTGAGGATGTCTCGATGTCATACGGGAGCGTCGGCGATGGAGGCACGATCGACGACTTCGGTGCGCAGGACGATGCGGCTGGCCTCGCCGCCCTTCCCGTTTAGTCGTTCGACCAGCAGCTTGGCCGCCGTCTCGCCGAGGCCATAGACGGGCTGGCGCACGACGGTAACGGGCGGCGTCGTGACGGACGTCCAGTCCGCATCGTGAAACGAGACCAGCGACAGGTCGCCTGGAATGCCGAGACCGAGTTCACGGCACACCTTGAAGACTTCGAGGCCGATCAGGCTGTCGGAGGCGATGATCGCCGTTGGGCGCTGCGGCGTTCGCAGCATCGCGGCAGCGATACGGTGCGTATGCTCCGGCGTCACGGCACCCACATGCACCCAATCTTCCATGCCATCGAGATCCGCCTCCTGGCACACGCAGAGAAAACCTTCGATGCGCCGGCGCACCGAGCCGGTATTGATGTCGCCTGCCGTGCGGAAGCGGTGGTCCGGTGTGTCGCAGGCGGTGAGATAGGCGATGCGACGGTGGCCAAGGGCAATGAGCCTGCGGGTGATGCCCTCGGCGGCATGCCGGTCGTCGGCGATGACTGTATCGACGTCGAGCGTGTCGCTGCCGCGGTCCAACAGCGCGAGCGGAAGGCCCGAGCGGGTCGCCTCGCGCAAATGCTCGACATCGCTCTCCTTGGCCGGCGAGACGATGAGGCCGTCGACGCGCTTTGCAAGCAAGGTTCGGATCGCTGCTTTTTCCGCACTCACGTCCTCGCCGGAGTTGATGAGGATGACGGTGAAGCCCGCCTGTCGCGCAACATCGGTGATCCCGCGCACGGCAAGGCTGAAGAACGGGTTTTCGATATCACCCACCACGACGCCGATCGTGCCCGAGCGGCCCGTCGTCATGCTGCGGGCAAGTTCGTTCGGCCGGTAGTCGAGCGCGCGCGCAGCGACTGTAACGGCCTCGCGCACCCGCTCGCTCACCGTTCCATAGCCGCCCAGAACGCGGGCAGCGGTCGCCTTCGAGACGCCGGCCTTGTGCGCGACGTCGGCAACGGTGACGGAGGTAATTCGCGGCGGGCTCTGGTCCATGGATGGTAGCCTTACAAGAGATATTGACGACTGGCAAATGCGAAGATAACAATCGTCAAAAGCCAAAGAGACCGGTCTCTTTTATATTGATACCGGTCTCAAGGAATAAGAAGCACAAATTCCAGCATGCGAGGCGCATGGGTTGGACGCGCGGATAATGCCGCCGTCCGGATGGGATCTCATACGCCTTGGAGACATCGCACACACCACCAGAGGAGACGAAACATATGCGATTTACCGAAGCTCTGACTTCCCCCTTCGCCCGGCTGCGTGCCGGCGCCCTCGCGGTTGCCCTTGGCGTGCTGGCAGGCGCCACGACACCGGCGCACGCCCAGGACAACCCGCTGGGTCTCATCGATCCCGCAGTCATCAGTGTCGGCACGATGGGCGATGCCAAGCCCTATGCCTTCACCACAGCCGACGGCAACTTCACCGGCTTCGACATCGAACTCTTCCTCAACGTCGCCGAGCGCCTCGGCTTCAAGAAGGAGCAGGTGATCTTCACAGGTCAGGAGTTCTCCGCCCTGATGCCGTCGGTCGCCAACAGCCGCTTCGACGTTGCCGCCGCTGCGATCGGCACGACGGACAAGCGCAAGGAGACAGTCGATTTCTCGGACGGTTATCTCGCCGGCTTCCTGACCGTGCTGACGCCGGATGCCGGCATCACCGATGCGGCCGGTCTCAAGGGCAAACGCCTTGGCGTGGTACAGGGCACGCTGCAGGAAATCTATGCCGAGAAGAATTTCACCGGTGCGGATCTCGTGAAGTTCCCGGACAACAACTCCGCCGTCTCCGCTCTCAACAATGGCACGGTCGATGCGCACTTCCTCGATTACGAGGCGGCAAAGGATTATTCGGCGCGCTATCCCGAGCTGAAAGTCGCCGTCAACATCCCGAGCTTTGACGCGCCGGCCGGTTTCGTCGTTCGCAAGGGCAATGACGCCTTGCGCGAGGCGCTGAATAAGGCTCTGCAGGCCGCCATGCAGGACGGCACCTGGAAGACCCTGCACGAAAAGTGGTTCCCCGGCACGCCGATGCCGGACGCCTATCTTCCGAAGAAGTAATGCCGCCTTTCCGGTCCGGCCTTTCCGGTCGGACCGGTCTTCTTGCAAGGGACCTCCCGATGAATTGGCTTGAAAACCTGCGCCGCAGCTTCCTTGACTGGAACGCCATGGCTGAAGTTCTGCCGACCATGATCACGGTCGGCCTCAAGAATACCCTGATCCTCGCTGCCGCCTCGACCGTGCTCGGTGTCGCCATCGGCATGGTGCTGGCCATCATGGGCATTTCGCGCTCGGCCTGGCTGCGCATCCCGGCCCGCCTCTACACCGATGTCTTCCGCGGCCTGCCGGCGATCGTCACCATTCTCCTGATTGGCCAGGGTTTTGCCCGTCTCGGCCGCGAACTCTTCGGGCCATCGCCCTATCCACTCGGCATCCTGGCGCTCAGCCTGATCGCCGGCGCCTATATCGGCGAAATCTTCCGCTCGGGCATCCAGAGCGTCGAGCGCGGCCAGATGGAGGCTTGCCGGGCGCTCAGCATGAGCTACGGGCAGGGCATGCGGTTGATCGTCGTGCCGCAGGGCGTGCGCCGCGTGCTGCCGGCCCTCGTCAACCAGTTCATCGGCAATGTGAAGGATTCGAGCCTCGTCTATTTCCTCGGCCTGCTGGCTTCCGAGCGCGAGATTTTCCGCGTCGGCCAGGACCAGGCTGTCGTGACCGGCAATCTTTCGCCGCTGCTTCTCGCCGGCGTCTTCTACCTCGTCGTCACCGTGCCGCTCACCCACGTTGTCAACGCGATCGACAATCGCCTGCGCATCGGCAAGCAGCGGCCGGCGGTCATCACCAGTGGGCTGGAGGAGGTCAGCGAACTCGACGGCGCAAGCCGCGCCTCTGGGGCGGAGTTCAAGGGCGGCAGCCTCGACGTGCGAAATCTCGGCATGGCCTATGGCGAGCTGGACGTGCTGAAGGGTGTCGATCTCACGGTAAAGCCCGGCAGCGTCACCTGCATCATCGGACCGTCGGGTTCGGGCAAGTCGACGCTGCTGCGCGGTCTCAACCGGCTGGTCGAGCCGAAGAGCGGCGATATCCTCATCGACGGTGAAAGCATCCTCGCCATGAAGCCGGAGACCCTGCGCCGGCGGGTCGGCATGGTGTTCCAGCACTTCAACCTCTTCCCCGACCACACGGCGCTGGAAAACGTCATGCTCTCGCTGACGAAGATCAAGGGCCTGCCGAAGGCCGAGGCCGAACGCATCGCCAAGGCGCGACTTGCCGATGTCGGCCTTGCGAGCCGGCAGCATCACCGTCCCGGCGGCCTCTCGGGCGGCCAGCAGCAGCGCGTCGCCATCGCCCGCGCGCTCGCCATGGAACCGGAAGTCATTCTCTTCGACGAGGTGACAAGCGCGCTCGATCCCGAACTGGTCAAGGGCGTGCTCAACCTGATGGCCGATCTCGGCACGCGCGGCATGACCATGGTCGTCGTCACGCATGAAATGGGCTTTGCCCGCCGCGTCGCCGATCAGGTCGTCTTCATGGACGAGGGGCGCGTGGTGGAAGCGGGCACGCCCGAGGCGATCTTCGACAATCCGCAAAGCCCGCGCCTCCAGCGCTTCCTTGCGGAAGTGCTCTGAGGCGGGAAGGAGGACACCATGACACCACGGATACGATGGGGCGTGCTCGGCTGCGCGGGCATCGCGGCGAAAGCGGTCATCCCCGCCATCCAGTCCAGCCGCCTCGGCCGCGTGACTGCCATTGCCTCGCGCGATCTGGACAGGGCCACGGAGATGGCGGCGCGCTTCGGCATTCCCAAGGCCCATGGCAGCTACGAGGATCTCCTGGCCGATCCCGAGATCGATGCGATCTACAACCCGCTACCCAATCACCTGCATGTGCCTCTGACGCTCAGGGCGCTGGAACATGGCAAGCCGGTGCTCTGCGAAAAGCCGATCGCGCTGGATGCCGCACAGGCGATGGAGCTTGCGGCCGCGCAGAAGGCCGCCGGCCTGCCGGTCGCCGAAGCCTTCATGGTGCGCCATCACCCGCAATGGAAGACGGCGCGCGCATTGGTGAACGAGGGACGGCTCGGCGAGGTGAGGGCCATCCAGACGATCTTCTCCTATTATCTGGACGACCCGCGGAATGTGCGCAACCAGGCGGATATCGGCGGGGGCGGCCTGTTCGACGTCGGCTGCTACGCCGTAAACACCGCTCGCTTCCTGTTCGGCGCCGAGCCGCTGCGGGCGATCGCCTTGATGGAGAGGGATCCCGCCTTCGGCACGGACCGGCTGACGAGCGGGCTGCTGGCGTTTCCCGAGGGCCGGCAGCTTGCCTTCACCTGTTCGACCCAGCTTGCCCTCACGCAGAAGGTCACGGTGCTCGGAACGCGGGCGCGCGTGGAAATCCCCATTCCCTTTAATGCGCCGGCCGATGCGCCGACCCGGCTCGTGCTGGACGACGGCCGCGATCTTGCCGGAGGCGGGCGCGAGGAGATCGCCATCGCACCCGTCGACCAGTACCGCGAGCAGGCCGATGCCTTCGCTGAAGCCGTGCTCTCCGGCACGCCGCTCGATATGGGGCTGAAGGATACGGTCGCCAACATGAAGGCGATCGACGCGCTCTTCCGCTCCGCCGTCAGCGGCCGCTGGGAAGAGCCTTGACAGCCTGATCCATCCGCATAACCAACCGACTGAAAGACACCACCATGACCGACAACACCATCTCTTCGGCAGTCATCATCGGCGCCGGCATTTTCGGCGTCTCCACGGGCGTCCAGCTTGCGCGGCGCGGCATCCGCGTGACCATTCTCAACGACGGCCCGCCGGCCAACGGCGCTTCCGGTCGCTCGCTCTCCTGGCTGAACTCGGCACGTATGCGCTCGGAACCCTATCACCAGCTGCGCATGGCCGGCATCGATCGCTACCGCACCCTCGCCGCGCAGCATACCGATGCCGACTGGCTTCGCTTCGACGGCGGACTGACCTGGGATGCCGACGACGAGCGCAACGAGATCGACGCTGCCTATCGTCACGAAGTGTCGCTTGCCTATGACGCACGACGGTTGTCGGCCGCCGACGTCGCCGGCGTTACGCCTGGTCTTGATGGGCGGGCGATCACGCCGCAGGGCGCGATCTTCAATCCCGGCGAAGGCTGGGTCGACCTGCCGACGCTGATCGGCCTGCTTCTCAAGGAGTTTTCCGCCCTCGGCGGCATGCTGGTGACGGAGCAAGGGGCCGCACGGATCCTTGTCGAAGGCGGCCGGGCCGTCGGCGCCGAGACTGCAAAGGGCGAGCGCTTCCTCGCCGATGCCGTCGTGCTGGCGACCGGCCCCGCCGTGCCGAGGATGGCCGCCGAGAGCGGGCAGACCATCGGCGACGGGACGCCGGTCGCCCTTCTGGTTCAGACCAGGCCGCTCGCCCATCCCTTGCGCGCCGTCCTGAACACGCCGCGTGTCGCCGTTCGTCCGGCGCCGGGCGGTAGCTTCTCGCTGGATGCTGACTGGGCGGCGGACGAGGGCGTGAGGCTGCGCGCGGATGGCGGCTACCACATTGACGAGGCCGTCGTGGATGCCTTGCTGGCCGAGG
>CAMFKC010000024.1 GCA_945956975.1 uncultured Methylocystaceae bacterium
GAGCCATGCCCGACAGCCGCTCCAGCGCCTCGCGCGCTTCGGCCAGCGACCAGACATGGCGCTGCTTGAGCGTAACGCGGGACAGCGCGTGCTTCTGGCGCTGGCGGGCGTAAGCCGACAGCAGATCGAAAATGGAGGCCTGCCATTGCGGCGTAGCGACCGTTTCGATTCCTTCGCCGCCGCCGCGCATCGCCATGTCGCGGCCGATGCGCGCGCGGTTGACCAATTGTTCGGCGGCTGTGCGGATGGCTTCGAGCCGCCGCAGGCGATCGGCAAGCGCCGCCGCGAGATCGGCGGCGGCCGGTTCGTCGGCCTTGGGCGGGGTCGGCAGCAGAAGGCGCGATTTCAGATAGGCGAGCCAGGCCGCCATCACGAGATAGTCGGCCGCCAGCTCGAGCCGGACCTTGCGGGCCTCCTCGATGAATTCGAGATATTGCTCGGCCAGCGCCAGGATCGAAATATTGGCGAGGTCGACCTTCTGGCGGCGCGCGAGTTCGAGAAGGAGATCGAGAGGGCCCTCAAACCCGTCGACATCGACGAGGAAAGCCTCTTCGGTCTCCCCCTTGTCGAGGGGCTCTATTTCAAATGGCAGGGCCGCCGCCATGCGAATCACTCACCGCTACCGATACTTGGAAGTATGGGCGCGGAATGTGGCCCCTCTAAGCTGCGCTCGCAAGCGCGGAGGCGAGTTTCGCGCGGGAGTCCACAGGATCGAACGCCAGCCGGTCTCCGGCGATGCGCGCAAGGGCCTTTTCGGCCCGCTCGAGCGCCCTGCCAGCCAGTTCCGGCGTTTCAGCGGCGACGTCGGCGGCTTCCGCGAGATCTCCGTTGCAATGCAGCGCCAGGTCGACGCCCGCTGCAAACAGGGCCTTGGCGCGGTCGCGGAAAGACCCTGAGAGCGCCTTCATGGAGAGGTCGTCGCTCATCAGAAGGCCGTCGAAGCCTATGAAACCTCTGATGATGTCCGTCACGACCGTCGGCGAGAGCGTGGCGGGCCGCTCGGCGTCGATCGCCTCGAACACGACATGCGCCGTCATCGCCACAGGCAGGTCGGCGTTTGCCTTGAACGGCGCGAAATCGCTGCGCTCAAGTTCCTCGCTCGAGGCTGCGACGCGCGGCAGTTCGAGATGGCTGTCGCTGCGGGCGCGGCCGTGGCCGGGGACATGCTTGAACACGGGCAAGACGCCGCCCGCCATCAGGCCTTCGGCGGCTGCGCGGCCGAGGCGGGCCACGGTTTCAGGATCCTCGCCGTAGGCGCGGTCGCCGATGATCGCGTGGCTGCCAGCCACCGGCAGGTCCAATACCGGCAGGCAATCGATATTGACGCCGACCTCGGCGAGGTCGTGCGCGATCAGCCGCGCCGCGAGGCGCACGATCTTGACCTGCTCGACAGGATCGGTCGACGTGGCGGCGAGCCTGGCGGCGGAAGGGTAAGCCTGCCAGTGGTTTGCGGCCATTCGTTGAACGCGGCCGCCCTCCTGGTCGATCAGGACGGCGGCGTCGGCGCGGCCGGTGATCTCGCGAAAACGGCCGGTCAGGGCGCGCATCTGCTCGCGATCGAGCACGTTGCGCTTGAAGAGGATCAGGCCCCAGGGGTTGCTGTCGCGGATGAACGCCTCCTCGTCCGCGGTCAGGACCGTGGACGAGCAGCCGCAGATGAAGGCCCGGGGCGCCATGTGTCTGTCCGTCAGCGCGCGACGAAGCAGGCGCCGCCGGCGGCCTTGACCTTGCCGCACATGGCGACCGCGCTTTCCTTGCTCAGACCGGTCACGCGGACCCGGTAGAGCGTGTCGGAGGCCTTGATGACCGACGGGCGACGGCCGCCGAGTGCGCCTGACAGCTTGCCGGCGAGGCGCGATGCGGTCTGGCGGGCCTCGGCCTCCGAGCCTGCAGAGGCGATCTGGAGGGCGTAGCTGCCCGAGGCGACGGGCTTGGCCGTATCTTCCTCGTCCGCAGGCTCCGCAGCCGCCGCGGCCTGCTCTTCCGGTGGAGGCGCAGCGGCGACCCGCTCGGGCTTGGGCGCCGGCTTTGCTTCCGCTTTCGGCTTGGCGACCGGTTTCGGCGCGACGGCCGTGGTGGTCGCATCGGCGCGGGCAGCCGATTTCGGCGTGGCGTTGCGCGCTGGCGCCGGCGTCGCGCGTTCCGGCGGCTTTGGCGCCGTGGGCGCCGCGGCGGCGTCTGCGCCGATGATCGACCCGTCGGCGCGAACCGAGACGGTCTTGACGCGCTTGGGCTCGGGGAAGGCCGAACGCGCCGCAGCGGGCTCGCGCTGGGGCGGCGGCGGCGGGGCGATGGCGGCCGCGGAGGTGGAGCCGGAGGGCGAAGCGGAGCCCGCTGCGCTTGTCCCGTCATCGAGGGGAATCACGCGCGGCGTACGGGCCGCCGTGGAGACGTCCATCGGCTGCTCCTCGCGGGTGACCACCTTCTTGACCGGCGGGGCCGCCGTGCGCTCCAGCATCGTGGATTCGCGGGCCGTCTTATCCGCGTTCTCGGTTTCCTTGGGCTGGATCTTGGTGGGCGCGGTCGACGCCGCGATCGTGGCGACGCCGCCGGCCTGATGCGCGCCGCCACGGAAGGCCAGCGTCGCGCCGATGGCGACGAAACCGGCGGCGATCACCGCGCCGGCGACATAGAGCGGCTTGCGCGAGCGCGGCGGACGCTGATCCGGCGCAACCGCCTCAGGCGCGAGCTCGGGCGCTTCGGCCCAATCCTCGTATTGCGCCGAGGGAACCGGCGGCTCCGGAAACGGAACGGGCGCCGCGACATGGGACGGGAAATCGGGCCGGTCGGGAAGCGTGGGCGCCTGAGGGGCGACGAACGTTTCGTCCATGCCGCCGCGAAGCAACGGACGCAGATCGGGAAAATCGGCGAAGGGCTCGACCGGCGGAGCGGCGCCATCGACCGGCGGCGCAGCGACAGGGGGCGGCGGCGGGAAGGGCGTGGGCGCTGGCGGGAAAGGCGCAGCCGGGAACGGCGTCGGAGTCGACTGGAAGGGCGCGGCGGATGGCGCCGGAGCGGGACCGCGATTTTCCGCAAACAGGTGCGCGACGGGATCGCCCGCCTGCTGCTGGTTGAGAAGCCGGGTCAGTTCGACGAGCGGGTCTTCCGCGCGGCGCACGGATTCCGAGCCCATCAGGCGACGCTCAAATTCATCGATGTCGATCGGCTCGCGACGTTCGGGCGCTGCGCTCATTTCACCACCTCAACGCGATCCGACGCCACGATTCGACGCGATCGCTCTTGGAAAAATCCGGGGCGGCGGGCGAAGCGGTCGATGCGCCCTAGCGCATCTCGTCCGGAGCGCTCACTCCCAGGACCCCCAGTCCCGCGGCCAGTACGGTTGATAAAGAAAGGATCAACGCGAGCCTGGCGCAGGTCAAATCTCTCCGGTTTTCATTAACAAAGCGTAATTCCGCAGCATCTTTTCCGCGGTTCCACTGCGCATGAAGCAGGCTGGCGAGCTCGTGCAGGTAAAACGCCAGGCGATGCGGCTCGTGGGCGGTGGCCGCCGCTTCGATAACGCGGGGGAATTGCGCCAGCATTTTGACCAGCCCGATCTCGCCCTCGTCGGTCAGGAGGCCAAGGTCCGCCGCCGCCAGCGCGGCCGGCGACAGGTCGAGGTCCGGCATCGCGGCGAGCGCCTGCCGCATCACGGATTTCACGCGGGCGTGCGCGTATTGCACATAGAAGACCGCGTTGTCCTTCGACTGTTCTATGACCTTCGCCAAATCGAATTCCAGCGGCGCGTCGTTCTTGCGGTAGAGCATCATGAAACGGACGGCGTCGACGCCGACCTCGTCCACCACTTCGCGCAGGGTGACGAAATCGCCGGAGCGCTTCGACATCTTCACCGGCTCGCCGGCGCGCATCAGCTTCACGAGCTGGCAGAGCTTCACGTCGAGCGTAACATTGCCGCCGGACAGCGCCTTCACGGCGGCGTCCATCCGCTTCACGTAGCCGCCGTGGTCGGCGCCCCAGACGTCGATCAGCGTATCGAAGCCGCCGTCGATCTTGACCTTGTGATAGGCGATGTCACTCGCAAAATAGGTGTAGCCGCCGTCGGACTTCAGAAGCGGACGGTCGACGTCGTCGCCGAATTGCGTCGAGCGGAACAGCGTCTGGTCGCGATCCTCCCAGTCGTCGGGCAGCTTGCCCTTGGGCGGCGCGAGGCGGCCGACGTAGACGAGATCCTTGCCGCGCAGATAATCGATGGCCGCCTTCACGCGATCGCCGCCTTCGCCACGCGTGAGCGAGCGCTCGGAGAAGAAGACCTCGTGCGTGATGTTGAGCGCGGCGAGGTCGGCGCGGATCATGTCCATCATCGCGTCGATGGCGAAGACGCGAACCGTCTCGAGCCACTCGGCTTCAGGCTTGTCGCGCAGGCTCTCGCCGTACTTCGCCGCGAGACCCTTGCCGACCGAGACGAGATAATCGCCGGGGTAGAGCCCGTCCGGGATCTCGCCGACGTCCTCGCCGAGCGCCTCGCGATAGCGCAGATGGGCGGAGCGCGCGAGAACGTCGACCTGCGCCCCGGCGTCGTTGATGTAATATTCGCGCGTGACGCTGTGGCCGGCGAATTCCAGCAGGCTGGCCAGCGCGTCCCCGAACACGGCGCCGCGGCCGTGGCCGACATGCATGGGTCCCGTCGGATTGGCGGACACGTATTCGACATTGATCTTCTTGGCCTTGCCCACCCTGCCCGCAGGGGCGCGGCCATAGTCGGCGCCTTCGGACAATGCGGCGCGCAGCACGGCCGAAAAGACACGCGGCTCGAGCCGGATATTGATGAAGCCGGGCCCGGCGACCTCGGCCTGCGCAACATCGGGATCTTCGGCCAGCGCGAAGGCGATCTCGGTCGCCAGCTGGCGTGGATTGCCGAAACCGGATTTTGCCTCTTTCGCGAACACCATGGCGGCATTGACCGCGAGGTCGCCGAGCGCGGCCTCGCGCGGCGGCTCGACTACGAAACGTGCGAGATCCAGGTCCGCCGGCAGGCGGTCCGCAGCAATGAAACGCTGGAGGATTGCAGCGACGCGGGCGTGGAAATCGGCGAAAATGTTCATGTCCCGCGCATTAAGGGATAGGGCCGCAAAAATCAAAGCTGCGGGCAATCCGCACAATGACGCCTGCCGGCCTTGATTTAAAGCAAGGTTGCGATGCGGGCCGCCGGGCATAGGCCGCCATGGCCAGACTTTCACCTGAAGCTTTGCAGCAAGCCCGCCGCGCGGCGGCCGCGCGGTATCTTGAAATCGCGGCGCGTTACACGCCGCCGGACATGACCGTCACCTACCGCAAGCGGCTGACGGGATGCGCCTGGGCCCGCAGCCGGCGCATCGCAGCGCCGCGGCCCTCCACGAGGCGCGCGCTCCACGTGTACCTTCACGAAGTCGCGCATGTCGTCCTGGAGCATTTTCACGACAGGCCGACGCACGTCCAGGAGTTCGAGGCCGAGCAATGGGCCTTTGCGGTCATGCGGGCGGAGAAGGTGCCCGTGCCTCGCGCCTCGCTGCGGCGCGCCAAGGCCTATGTCGCCTCGACCATCCTGCAGGAGGTCAGTCACACGCCCATCCATCCTCCGGCCGCGCGATTCGCGAACCTGCCGTGCTGAACGGCTAGAACCCGTTGATCGGCAGCTTGAGAAAGCGCTTGCCCTCACCGTCGGGCGGCGGGAGCTCGCCGGCGCGCATGTTGACCTGCAGCGACGGCAGGATCAGCTTCGGCATGTCCAGGGTCGCATCGCGGGCTTCGCGCATCTTCACGAACTCGTCCTCGCCGACGCCGTCGCGCACATGGATGTTGTGCGCGCGCTCGTCGGCGACTGTCGTTTCCCAGCGGATCTCCCGGTTGTTCGGCCCGTAGTCGTGGCACATGAACAGGCGCATCTCTCCCGGAAGCGCCAGAACGCGCCGGATCGAGCGATAGAGCGTGCGGGCGTCGCCGCCCGGAAAGTCGGCGCGCGCCGAACCGCCGTCTGGCATGAACAGCGTGTCGCCGACAAAGGCGGCGTCGCCGATCACATGGGTCATGCAGGCGGGCGTGTGACCTGGCGTGTGAATGGCGAACGCCTTCATTCCGCCGATCTCATAGATGTCGCCGTCGGCAAAAAGGCGATCGAACTGGCTGCCGTCGCGCTGGAACTCCGTGCCCTCGTTGAACACTTTCCCGAATGTGTCCTGCACGACGACAATCTTCTCGCCGATGCCGATCTTGCCGCCGAGCTTTTGCTGAATGTAAGGCGCGGCCGACAAGTGGTCGGCATGAACGTGGGTTTCGATCAGCCATTGCAGATCGAGGCCCTCGGAACGCACGAATTCTATGATCTTGTCGGCAGATCCATAGGAAATGCGGCCGGCCGCATAGTCGAAATCCATGACGGAATCGATGATCGCGCAGGCCTTCGAACAGGGGTCGCGCACGACGTAACTGATCGTGTTGGTGTGCGAATCGAAGAACGCCGTCACCACAGGCTTGACGGAAAGGTCGACGCGGTCTGCTCGCTCGGTCATGGCGCCCTCCTCCGGCACGGCGACGGTCTCTACAGGACATATACGCACAGACGAATATATCAAGTCCAATGCCGCGCGACGCTTGGGCCGCTCAGGCGACCAGCTTGCGATACAGCCGCCAGCTCGCATGGCCGAGCACAGGCAAGGTGATGAAGAGCCCGAGGAAACCGGAGAGGATGGACGCGCCGAGGAAAAGCGCGATCAGCAGGGCCCAGGCGATCATTTGCGCCGGGTTCTTCATCACGCAACGGATGCTGGTCAGCATGGCGGTGACGAAGTCGACGTCGCGGTCGACCAGCAGCGGGAAGGATACGACGGTGATCGAGAAAACGAACATCGCGATGACGGCGCCGAGCAGATTTCCCACCAGCGCGAAGGTCAGGCCCCGGCCTGTCGAGAGCACGGCGATGACGAGTTCGCTGACGGTCGGGATATGCAGTCCGTAAAACATGAGGAAGATGAAGATCGCGAAATCGACCCAGATGATGAGAGCAAACACGGTCACAAGCGCCATCCACCCGAGGTCCTTGCCCGAGCGCGACCAGACGGCGCCCAGCACCCTGCCCCAGCTCAGCGTCTCGCCGCGCTCGAGCGTGCGCGAGACCTCGTAGACGCCTGCCGCAACGAACGGGACGATGAGCGCGAAGCCCATGGTGAGCGGATAGCCGATCCAGGGCAGGTGCAATGCGAGGAATAGAGCGACGAGCGCGATCCCGCCGAGCGCGTAGATGCCGCCGAAAAACAGGCCGTAGAGCGGAGCTGCGGCGAAATCCCGCCAGCCCTGCAGCAGGCAGTCGATGAGATCGTCGCGCTTGAGCGTATTGACCTCGAGGCGCGGGCTGCGCGCCGGTTCGACGCCGCTGGCGACCTCGACTGTTGCCTCGGACATCGTGCTCCCCGATCGCTTCTTGTCTTCAGCGAAGCAAGCCACGAACCGCGCGGCGCCACAAGGGCGCACTTGGGCGCAACTACGGGGAAAGTATGTGGACGCGCGGCCACATGCCGCTCAGCGGCGGCCCGATATTTCGGCGCCCGCATCGGGCGCGAGCCGCGCGAAAAAGAAGACAGACGCCGCCGAAATCAGCCCGACGACGAAGAAGGCGGGCGCGAAATCGCCGACCTGCAGCGGCGAGCCCGCGCCATGGCCGGAGCGCGCGAGTTCGAGGACGCCGGCGCCCAGCGTGACGCCGACCGACAGCGACAATTGCTGGCCGACGGCGGCAAGGCTCGTCGCATGGCTCATGCGGCGGTCGTCGACCTCGGCGTAGGCGACGGCGTTGTTTGCGGTGAACTGAAGCGAACGGAAGAAGCCGCCCGTCAGCAGGATGGCGATGATGATCACGTGCGGCGTGGCCGCGGTGAACAACGTGTTGGTGAGAAAGAACGCCGTGGAAATCAGCGCGTTCGCCACGAGCACGTTGCGAAAGCCGAGCTTCTTCAGAATCGGGCCGGCGGTCGGCTTCATCGCCATGGCGCCCAGCGTCGAGACGAAGGTCAGCGCGCCCGACTGGAATGGCGTGAGGCCGAAGCCCATCTGGAACAGCAGCGGCAGCAGGAAAGGCGTGGCGCCGAGGCCCAGCCGGAACAGGAACCCGCCGCCGACGCTGGCGCGGAAGGTTGGCAAGGCCAGCAGCCGCAGATCGAGGATGGGATGCGCGGCGGTCAGCGCGTGGCGGACGTAGAGCGCGAGGCTGGCGAAGCCGATCGCGATCAGGGCGGCGTCGACGGGAGCTGCGACCACGCCACGGCCCAGCGCCGAAAAGCCGAAGATCAGGCAGGACATGGCAAGCCCGATCAGCACGAAACCCCTGATATCCAGGGGAGGCGTGTCCTCCTCGCGGACGGCCGGGATGTAGAGGGTGGCCAGAACCACGCCGAGGATGCTGATCGGAATGTTGATCCAGAAAATCCAGCGCCAGTGGAAATAGGTAGTGATGAAGCCGCCGAGCGGCGGGCCGATGACCGGCCCGATCAGCGCGGGCACGGTCAGCCAGGCGAGCGCGCGGACGATCTCCGAGCGTGGCACGGAACGCATCAGCACGAGGCGGCCGACCGGCGTCATCATCGCGCCGCCGAGCCCCTGGATCATGCGCGCGGCGACGAATTGCGGCAGCGTGGACGACAGGCCGCACAGGATCGATCCCACCGCAAACACCAGTATCGCGGCCCGGAACACCTTGCGCGCGCCGAAACGGTCCGCGGTCCAGCCGGAGGCTGGAATGAAGATGGCAAGCGACAGCAGATAGGCGGTCAGCGCGAGTTTCAGCGCGACCGGGTCCTCGTGGAGATCGGCGGCGATCGCCGGCAAGGAAGTCGAGATGACCGTGGAATCGAGATTTTCCATGAACAAAGCGGTCGCCACCACCAGAGGGGTGATCATGCTGGGGCGGCGCTCGGTCTTTTCGTCCGCGCTGGGCGGCGGCGACTGCAGGTTCATGGCGCCCATATAGAGCGGTTCCGCCCGCAAGGGCAGCCGCCCCGCAGCGCCCCAGCCCTGCGCGGGCGGACGGGGCCGGGGACGGTAGGCAAGGCCTCACTTTCGCGTGATGCCGCCGCTTGTCCACACAGGCGACGCCGCGTCGCAGGCCGGGCTGTTTGCGCGCGGTCGCAATGATGCTATGAGCACGCGCCAATTCTCGTGCGGCGGGACCGATTCCGCCGCCTTTCGTTTTTCCGGAGTTGGCCATGTCCGAAATCCTTCGTCCGATGCTCGTCGAGGCCCTTACCTTCGACGACGTGCTGCTGCGCCCCGGCCATTCCGAGATCATGCCGAGCGGCGTCGCCATCCGCACCCGCCTGACCCGCGAGATCGCTCTCAACCTGCCGATCATCTCCTCGGCCATGGACACGGTGACGGAAGCCCGGCTCGCCATCGCGATGGCGCAGGCCGGCGGCATCGGCGTCATCCACCGCAACCTCGAGCCCGACGAACAGGCCGAGGAAGTGCGCAAGGTGAAGCGCTACGAGAGCGGCATGGTGGTGAACCCGATCACCATCTTCCCCGACCAGACTCTGGCCGACGCGCTGGCAATCATGGCGCGCTACTCGATCTCCGGCATTCCCGTGGTCGAGCGCGGTCCCGGCGAAAAGCCCGGCAAGCTCTGCGGCATCCTCACCCACCGCGACGTCCGCTTCGCCGACAATGACGCGCAGCCGGTGTCGGAACTGATGACGCGCAAGCTCATCACCGTGAAGGAAGGCGTCGGCAAGGAAGAGGCGCGCCGCCTGCTGCACCAGAACCGCATCGAGAAGCTTCTCGTCGTCGACGAGGACTTCAGGTGCGTGGGCCTGATCACGGTGAAGGACATCGAGAAGGCGACGCTGCATCCCAACGCCTGCAAGGACGCCGACGGCCGCCTGCGCGTCGCGGCGGCTTCCACCGTCGGCGACAAGGGCTACGAGCGCGCGCTGATGCTGATCGACGCCGGCGTCGATTGCGTCGTCGTCGACACCGCGCATGGCCATTCGCAGAGCGTGCTCGACCAGGTCGCGCGAATCAAGCGCGTCTCCAACAAGGTTTCGGTGCTCGCCGGCAACGTGGCGACCCGCGAGGGCGCCAAGGCGCTGATCGACGCGGGCGCCGACGCGATCAAGATCGGCATCGGCCCGGGCTCGATCTGCACCACGCGTATCGTGGCCGGCGTCGGCGTGCCGCAGCTCACCGCGATCATGGACGCCGCCGAAGAGGCGCGGAAGCAGGACGTGCCTGTCATCGCCGACGGCGGCATCAAATATTCCGGCGATCTCGCCAAGGCGATCGCGGCGGGCGCGAATTGCGTGATGATCGGCTCGCTGCTCGCGGGCACGGACGAGAGCCCCGGCGAGGTCTTCCTCTACCAGGGCCGCTCCTTCAAGGCCTATCGCGGCATGGGCTCGGTCGGCGCAATGGCGCGCGGCTCGGCGGACCGCTACTTCCAGCAGGACATCAAGGACCAGATGAAGCTCGTGCCGGAAGGCATCGAGGGCCAGGTGCCCTATCGCGGCCCGGTCGGCCCGATCCTGCACCAGCTCGCCGGCGGCCTGCGCGCGGCGATGGGCTACGTCGGCGCGCCGGATATCGGCGAGTTCCAGAAGCGCGCGAGCTTCGTGCGGATCACGGGCGCGGGCCTGCGGGAAAGCCACGTGCACGACGTGGCGATCACCCGCGAGAGCCCGAACTATCCGACGGGCGGGATCTAATCAGGCCAAAGCGCCGCTCCACCAGTCTTCATCCTGAGGAGCCCGCGCAGCGGGCGTCTCGAAGGATGGCCGGAACAGCGCTGAATTTGCCACCCTTCGAGACGCCGCTGCGCGGCTCCTCAGGGTGAGGGC
>CAMFKC010000025.1 GCA_945956975.1 uncultured Methylocystaceae bacterium
GAGCCGGCTCAGGCACAGCGCATTCGCCGGCGCAGAACATGTCGTGCAGAAGGCCGATCATGCGCTCGACGTTGGGGCCGGCGAGCGAATAACAGATCTTCTGCGCCTCGCGCCGCGTGTGCACCAGGCCGTCCGCGCGGAGGCGGGCGAGATGCTGCGACAGCGTGGGCTGGCTGAGGTCGAGCGCGGCGCAGAGCTCGTTGACCGAGCGCTCCTGGCGATAAAGGTCGCACAGGATCATCAGGCGGCTGCGATTGGCCAGCGCCTTCAGCATCGTCTCGGCCTGCGAGGCCTGAGCTGCAAGATCCTCAGCTTTCATATTGCAATATTCGAATATTCGGATATAAGTGTCAAATCTCGTTTGGAAGGTTGCTGGATATGCGGGTCTGGAGTTTGGCCGCTTTGGCAGTCGCGGCGGCGGCGCAGGGCGCGGCGGCAGGCGAATTCGCGGTGCGCGCGCAGGAGGTCGATGATCGCAAGGCGGTGATCGCCACGGTCGAGCCGGTGCGCCAGCTGGTGGCGCGGGCGCGAATCGGCGGGACGGTCGCCCAGCTCTCCGTGCGCGAGGGCGATGCGGTGAAGGCGGGGCAGGAGATCGCCCGCGTGGTCGACCAGAAGCTGTCGCTGCAGATGCAGGCGATCGATTCGCGCATCAAGTCGCAGCAGGCCGCGCGCGACAAGGCGCAGCTCGACTACGACCGCGCCGCCGAACTGATGCGGCGTGGCGTGAGTACGCAAGCCCAGCTCGACCAGGCGAAGGCGGCGCTGGACATCGCCGACCGCAACCTTTCGGCCATCAAGTCCGACCGCGACGTGATCGTGCAGCAGAGCGCGGAAGGCGCCGTGCTTGCGCCGGGCGCCGGCCGCGTGCTGAGCGTGCCGGTTTCGCCGGGGCGCGTGCTGATGCCGGGCGAGACGGTCGCCACCATCGCGGAGGACCAGTTCATCCTGCGCCTGCAACTGCCCGAGCGCCACGCGCGCTTCATGCGCGCCGGCGACAAGGTGCTGATGGCCCCGCGTGGCGAGGCCGGCGGTCTGAAGGCCGCGCAGGAAGGCAAGGTGCGGATCGTCTATCCGGAGATCGCGGGCGGCCGTGTCGTGGCCGACGTGGATGTCCCGGGCCTCGGCGATTATTTCGTCGGCGAGCGCACGCGCGTCTATGTCTCGACCGGCAAGCGCCGCACTATTGTCGTGCCGGCGGCGGCCGTGTTCGAGCGCGCGGGCGTGAAGTTCGTGCGGCTGAAGGGCGGCGATGCGGTGGTCGTGCAGACCGGCGAAACCATGCCCGACGGAATCGAGATCCTCTCGGGCGTCGCCGACGGCGACATGGTGCAGACGCCATGAGCGCGCCCGCGAGCGACCCTGTGTCCAAACTCGGCATCTCCGGGCGGCTGACCCGCGCCTTCATCGTCTCGCCGCTGACGCCGCTGCTGCTGCTGGCGGCGATCATCGTGGGCGCCATCGCCCTCGTCGCGCTGCCGCGCGAGGAAGAGCCGCAGATCAGCGTGCCGATGGTCGACATCCTCGTGCCCGCCAACGGGTACAAGGCCGCCGATGCGGTGGAGCTGGTCACGCGGCCGCTAGAGGACATCGTCAAGGGCATCAACGGCGTCGAGCACGTCTATTCGCAGACGCAGGACGACAATGTCCTCGTCACCGCGCGCTTTCTGGTCGGCACGGACGCCGATTCCGCCATCCTGCGCGTGCATGAGAAGATCCGCGCCCATATCGGGGAGCTGCCCAAGGGGCTGGTCGAGCCGCTGATCATCGGTCGCGGCATCGACGATGTCGCGACCGTGGTGCTGACGCTGGCCGCCAAGCCGGAGGCTGCGGCGCGCTGGACCGACAACGGCCTGCAGCGCGTCGCGGAGGAGTTGCAGCACGATCTCACGAAGGTCCACGACATCGGCGCGAGCTTCATCGTCGGCGGTTCGGCCAACCAGATCCGCATCGAGCCCGATCCGGAACGCCTCGCGCAATACGGCATGACGCTGGCGCAGGTGATCGACAAGGCGACGCAGGCCAACCGCACCTTCCAGGCCGGCGCGCTGCGCCGGAACAACAGGTCCTTCCCCGTCGTCGCCGGACAGACGCTGCAGGGTGTCGCCGACATCGGGCAATTGCTGCTGACCTCGCGCGACGGGCGGCCGGTCTATCTCAAGGACGTGGCCGATGTGATCGTCGGCGCGGCGCAAAACGACCATCGCGCCTGGACGATGACGCCGGACGGCAAGGGCGGGCTCGACACGCGCCCCGCCGTCAGCCTCGCGCTCGCCAAGCGCAAGGGCGCGAACGCGGTGACTGTCGCGCACGAGATCCTCCAGCGGCTGCAGACGGCGCGCGGCGCGATCGTGCCGGCCGACGTGATGGTGGAGGTCACCCGCAACTACGGCGAGACGGCCACGGAGAAAGCGGACGAACTCCTGTTCCACCTCGCGCTCGCCACCGTGTCCATCGTCGTGCTCATCACGCTGGCGATCGGCTGGCGCGAGGGCGTGGTCGTCGCGGTCATCATCCCGACGACGATCCTTCTGACGCTCTTCGCCTCCTGGCTGATGGGCTACACGATCAACCGCGTCAGCCTGTTCGCGCTGATTTTTTCCATCGGCATCCTGGTCGACGACGCGATCGTCGTGGTCGAGAACATCGTGCGCCACTGGAACATGCGCGGCGAGCGCGGGCTGGTGGATACGGCAGTGGAAGCGGTGGCCGAAGTCGGCAATCCCACCATCGTCGCGACGCTCACCATCGTCGCGGCGCTGCTGCCGATGATGTTTGTGAGCGGGATGATGGGGCCCTACATGAGCCCCATTCCGGCCAACGCCTCGATGGCCATGCTGTTCTCGTTCTTCGTGGCCGTGACCATCACGCCGTGGCTGCTGCTGAAGATCGCGCGGACGTATTTCGAAAGCGGCAAGGCGAAGGGCCACGACCACGACGATCCCGGCGCGATGGGCCGCGGCTACACAAGGATCGCGTCCTGGCTGCTGGAGGGGCGGAAGCGCTCGAAGGTGTTTCTCTTCGTCGTCGGCGGCCTCACGCTCGCCTCGCTCGGGCTGTTCTACACCAAGAGCGTGCGCGTGAAGCTGCTGCCCTTCGACAACAAGTCTGAGATCCAGGTGGTGGTGGACCTGCCGCGCGGCGCCTCGCTGGAGCAGACGGAGCGCGTGCTGATGGAGGCTTCGCAGAAGCTGCGCGACCTGCCGGAACTCGTCTCGATCCAGGCCTATGCGGGCGCCTCCGCGCCATTCAATTTCAACGGGCTGGTGCGCCACTACTACCTGCGCCAGACGCCCGAGCTCGGCGATCTCTCGATCAACCTGACGGCCAAGGACCATCGCAAGCGTGCAAGCCATGCGATCGCGCTCGACATCCGCCAGCGCCTCGCCGACCTCATGCTTCCTGCCCATTCCTCGGTCAAGGTGGTTGAAGTGCCGCCCGGCCCGCCGGTTGTCTCCACACTGCTTGCAGAAATCTACGGGCCGACGCCCCACGCGCGGCGCGACCTCGCCGAGAAGGTGAAGCAGGCCTTCAAGAAAGTCGATTTCGTGGTCGACGTCGACGACAGCTTCGGCGTGCAGCACGAGCGGATGCGCTATTCGATCGACCAGGAGGCGCTGGAGTTCCACGGCGTGCAGGAGCAGGCGGTCTACGACACGATCGCGGCGCTCTTCGGCGGCGTGAAGATCGGCTATTCGCAGAAGGGGGACGGCGAGAAGCCGGTCGACATTTCCGTCGCGCTGCCGCGCGCATCGCTCACGCCCGGCGAAAAGTTGCTGACGACGCCGCTGCCAGCCGGCGGCACGGCGCGGCAGGGCGCCAACGTGGAACTCGGCGACGTCGTGAAGGTGACGCGCGAGCCCTCATCCTATCCGATCTTCCGCCACAATGGCCGCTATGCGGAAATGGTGAGCGCGGAAGTGGCGGGCCGCTTCGAATCGCCGGTCTACGGCATGCTGGCCGTAGAGGACGAGATCGCAAAGCTCGATCTCAGCGCGACGCCGAAGCCGGCGCTGAAATACCACGGCCAGCCGCTCGACGATGCGAAGCCGACGCTGCTGTGGGACGGGGAATGGGAGGTCACCTACGTGACGTTCCGCGACATGGGCGCGGCCTTCATGGTGGCGATCCTGGGCATCTACCTGCTGGTGGTCGCGCAGTTTGGCTCGTTCAAGCTGCCGCTCGTCATCCTCGTTCCGGTGCCGCTGACCTTCATCGGCATCCTCGCCGGCCACTGGATGCTCAACGCCGCCTTCACGGCGACCTCGATGATCGGCTTCATCGCGCTGGCGGGCATCATCGTGCGCAACTCGATCCTGCTGGTCGACTTCATTCGCCACCGCAAGGCCGAGGGCGTCACGCTGCGGCGCGCGCTGATCGACGCCGGCGCGATCCGGTTCAAGCCGATCTTCCTCACCGCCGCGGCGGCGGTGATCGGCGCGGCCTTCATCCTGACGGACCCGATCTTCCAGGGCCTGGCGATCTCGATGGTGTTCGGCCTCGTCTCCTCGACCGCGCTGACCATTTTGGTGATTCCCGCGATCTACGTCTTCCTGCGCGACGACGGAAAGGGCCTCGAGGCCTGAGACCGAATCGCCGGGTAGCGTGGTCCCGGCATATCGCCAGTGGCGACCCGTGCGCTTCTGTCTCGCGAGGAGCGCCGGTCATTGACATGTCAACGAGGCCTGTCGAATATCCGCCCAATTCTAAAAAAGGAGAGG
The DNA here is from genome assembly GCA_945956975.1 of uncultured Methylocystaceae bacterium. Classification (GTDB taxonomy): domain Bacteria; phylum Pseudomonadota; class Alphaproteobacteria; order Rhizobiales; family Beijerinckiaceae; genus JAJXWB01. The sequence continues at coordinate 4,722 of CAMFKC010000025.1, forward strand.
GCGGAAATGCGTAAGTTTACTCTGGGCGTCTGTATGGCGGCCCTTCTGACTGCGGGCGCGGCCAACGCGCAGGAAACCGTGAAGATGGGCTACATCGACCCGCTGTCGGGCGGTGGCGCTTCAGTCGGCGAGGTCGGCCTCAAGCACTACCAGTGGCTGGCTGACCAGATCAACGCGCAGGGCGGCCTCATGGGCAAGAAGCTCGAGATCATCCCGCTCGACAACAAGACCAATCCGCAGGAAGCGGTGGTGCAGGCGCAGAAGGCGATCGACGCCGGCGCGCGCTACATCACGCAGGGCAACGGATCCTCCGTCGCCGCGGCGCTGTCGGATTTCGTGACCAAGTTCAACGATCGCAACCCGGGCAAGGAAGTTCTCTACTTCAACTATGCCGCGGTCGACGATTCGCTGACCAACGAGAAGTGCTCGTTCTGGCACTTCCGCTGGGACGCCAATTCGTCGATCAAGATGACCGCGATCACGAATTATCTGAAGTCACAGCCCAACGTGAAGAAGGTCTACTTGATCAACCAGGATTATTCCTTCGGTCAGGGCGTCCGCAAGCTCGCCGCCGAGATGCTGAAGGCCAAGCGCCCGGACGTCCAGATTGTCGGCGACGAGCTGCATCCGCTGCTGAAGATCACCGATTTCGCGCCCTATATCGCGAAGATCAAGGCGTCCGGCGCCGATACGGTCATCACCGGCAACTGGGGCCAGGACATCGCGCTTCTGCTGAAGGCGGCCGCCGACGCCGGCCTGCAGGCGAACTGGTTCACCTACTACGCCGGCGGCGCCGGCGGCCCGACGGCGATCAAGCAGACCGGCCTGCAGCATAAGGTCTACGACATCGTCGAGGGCAACCCGAACACGGCGATCGAAGCCGCGCAGAAGCAGGAAGAAGAGTTCCGCGCCAAGTTCGGCGTGACGCTCTGGTATCCGCGCGCGGTCAACGAGATGCGCATGTTCGCCAAGGCGGTGAAGGAAGCGAATTCGCTTGACCCCAAGGCCGTCGCCCTCAAGCTGGAAGGCATGACGGCCGACGTATTCGATGGCGGCCAGGGCACGATGCGCAAGGACGACCACCAGTTCTTCCAGGACATGTACATCCGTTCCTTCGGTCCGCTCGACCCCGGCGCCAAGTTCGACGAGGAAAAGACGGGCTGGGGCTGGAAGCAGCAGGGCAAGATTGCGGCCGCGGACACCAACGTGCCCACGACCTGCAAGATGGAGCGTCCGTAAGGCAACGAGCCCTCATCCTGAGGAGCGTTCCGCAGGAACACGTCTCGAAGGATAGAGGGCGCCGGCCGTGCTTCGAGACGCGGCCCTCGCCATGCGAGGGCCGCGCCTCAGCACGAGGGCTCGGGTAACCCAGGGACGCCATGCTCCAGCTCATCACATTCTCGACGCTGAACGGCGTGCTCTATGGCATGCTGCTGTTCATGATGGCGAGCGGCCTGACCCTCATCTTCTCGATGATGGGCGTGCTGAATTTCGCGCATGCGTCCTTCTACATGATCGGCGCCTATTTCGGCTTCGAGATCTCCCGGCGCATCGGCTTCTGGCCGGGCTTCATCGTCGCGCCGCTGCTCGTCGGCGTCGTCGGCGCGCTGATCGAGCGCTACGGGCTGCGGCGCGTGCACAAGTTTGGCCACGTTGCCGAACTGCTCTTCACGTTTGGACTGGCCTTCGTCATCGAAGAGCTGGTGAACATGATCTGGGGCAAGCTGCCCGTGGACTATCGCGTGCCGCCGTCGCTCGACTTCGTCGCCTTCCGGCTCTTCGACACGACCTATCCTGCCTACCGCATGTTCATGCTGGCGACCGCCATCGCCATGTTCGCCTTCCTGATCCTGGTGCTCAAGCGCACGCGCGTCGGCCTGATCATCCAGGCCTCGCTCACCCATCCCAACATGGTCGCCATGCTCGGCCATGACGTGCCGACCGTGTTCATGGCGGTGTTCGGCGTCGGCGCGGCGCTCGCCGGCCTCGCGGGCGTGATCGCAGGGCCGGCTCTGGTCACCCAGCCCGCGATGGCGGCGCTGCTCGGGCCCATTTTGTTCGTCGTCATCGTCGTCGGCGGGCTCGGCTCGCTCGGCGGCGCCTTCGTCGCCTCGCTGCTGATCGGCCTCGTGCAGACATTCGCGGTCGCCATCAACGGCTCGCTGAAGGACGTCATGGGCCCGGTGGCGACGACGATCTTTGGCGAGCTCGGCGGCGTCACGCTGGCGCAGATCGCGCCGCTCCTTCCATATCTGATGCTTGTGCTCGTGCTGATCTTCAAGCCGACAGGCCTGTTCGGGAACCGCGAGTCGTGAGCGAAACCATCCGCACCACGATCGCCTTCGCGCTGTTCGCGATCGCGCTCGCGCTCGCGCCGGTCGTCTTCCCGTCGGGTCTGGCGCTCACCATGATGAGCCTGATGGGCGTGATGATCATCTTCGCGCTGTCCTACAACATGCTGCTGGGGCAGACGGGCCTCCTGTCCTTCGGCCACGCCGTCTACTACGGGCTCGGCGGCTTCTGCGCGGCGCATGCGATGAATTATGTCGCGCGCAACAAGCTCGGCGTGCCGCTGCCGGCCATTCCGATCGTCGGCGCAGTGGCAGGCCTGTTCTTCGGCGCGCTGCTGGGCGCCGTCTCCACGCGGCGCGCCGGCACGGTGTTCTCGATGATCTCGCTCGGCATCGGCGAACTCGTCGCTGCCTTCGCCGGCATCCAGCGCTCCTTCTTCGGCGGCGAGGACGGCATCGCCACCAACCGCGTGAAGCTGGCGCCCTTCTTCGGCTACAAGTTCGGACCGCAGATCCAGGTCTATTATCTCATCGCCTTCTGGTGCTTCGTCTGCGTCGCGCTGATGTACATGCTGACGCGCACGCCGTTCGGACGCATGTGCAACGCCGTGCGCGACAATCCCGAGCGCGCGGAATTCGTCGGCTATTCCACGCAGCGCGTCCGCTTCCAGGCCTTCATGCTGTCGGCCATGTTCGCGGGCGTCGCCGGCGCTCTCGCGGCGATCAACTTCGAACTGATGAACAGCCAGGCGATCGGCGCGGGCACGTCGGGACAGGTGCTGCTCATGACATTCGTCGGCGGCATCGGCCATTTCTTCGGCCCGATTCTCGGCGCCATGCTCATCACCTTCCTGCAGATCTCGCTGTCGGACATCACCAAGGCGTGGATGCTCTATTTCGGCCTGCTCTTCATCCTCGTCGTCATGTTTGCGCCGGGCGGCATCGCGGGATTCCTGTCGATCCATCAGCCGTTGCTGCGCAACGGGCGCATCTTCAAGCTCGCGCCCTCCTATCTCATGGCTTCCGTTCCCCTCGTCGCGCTGGTACTCGGTATGATCGCGCTGATCGAGATGGCGCATCACATGCTCGTTGAAGCGGCAAGCGACGGCGCGAAGATGCGGCTGTTCGGACTGGCTTTCGATGGCGCCTCGCCCTTGCCATGGCTCGTTGCGGCGGCGCTGTTTTTCGGCGGAGCTTTCGGACTGAAACTCGTCTGGCCGCGGATAGACGAGGCCTGGGCGGTGGCGCAGGCAGAAGGGAAGAAGGCATGAGCGCCGCCCTTACCCTCCGCGACGTCCGCAAGAATTTCGGTCCCACCGCCATCATCCGCGGGCTGGAACTGGAAATCACACAAGGCGAACGCCACGCGATCATCGGGCCGAACGGCGCCGGCAAGTCGACGATGTTCCACCTCATCAGCGGGCGCATCGGCGTGACCTCCGGCTCGATCGAGCTGAAGGGCCAGGAGATCACGGGGCTCGCGCCCTACGAGATCAACCGGCGCGGCCTGTCGCGCTCGTTCCAGGTCACCAACATCTTCCCCAAGCTGTCGGTCTTCGAGAACATCCGCTGCGGCGTGCTGTGGTCGCTCGGCTACAAATATTCGTTCTGGCGCTTCGTCGATCGCCTGCGCGACGCCAACGAACGCGCCGAGCAGGTGCTCGATCTCATCGGCCTCGGCGCGCGGCGCGAGACGCCGGCGGGCATTCTCACCTATGCCGAACAGCGCGCGCTCGAGATCGGCATCACCATCGCCGGCGGCGCCGACGTCATCATGCTCGATGAGCCGACCGCCGGCATGAGCAATACGGAAACGGAACAGGCGGTGGCGCTGATCCGCAAGGTGTCGGAGGGGCGCACGCTCGTGATGGTGGAACACGACATGAGCGTGGTGTTCGGCCTCGCCGACCGCATTTCCGTTCTCGTCTACGGGCAGATCATCGCCACGGGCACGCCGATGGAAATCCGCGCCAACAAGGCGGTGCGCGAGGCCTATCTCGGCGAGGAGGCGCACTGATGGCCGCGCTGCTCGAAGTCTCCGGCCTCAACGCCTATTACGGCAAGAGCCACATATTGCAGGGCGTGGACTTCCACGTGGACGAGGGCGAGATCGTCTCGCTGCTCGGCCGCAACGGCGTCGGGCGCTCGACCACGATCAAGGCGATCATGGGCGATGTGCCCCCTGTCGGTTCGATCAAATTCAAGGGCCGCGAGATCGCGGGCCTCAAGCCGCACCAGATCGCGCGGCTCGGCCTCGGCTACGTGCCTGAAAATCGCGACATCTTCCCATCCCTCACCGTGCGGCAGAACCTGCTGTTCGGCCAGAAGTCGGCGCGCCAGACCGGGCGCTGGGCGATGAGCGACATGTTCGCGATCTTCCCGCGGCTGGAAGAGCGCGCGGATACGCCTGCCGGCGTGCTGTCGGGCGGCGAGCAGCAGATGCTGACCATGTGCCGCACGCTGATGGGCGATCCCGATCTCGTGATGATCGACGAGCCGACCGAGGGCCTCGCGCCGATGATGGTCGAACTCGTTGGCAAGATGCTCGGCGAGATCGCGGAGCGCGGCATTTCCATCCTGCTAGTCGAGCAGAAGCTGACGATCGCGCTGAAGATCAGCCGGCGGCTCTATGTGATGGGCCACGGGCACATCGTGTTCGAGGGAACGCCGACGGAGTTCGCGGCGAACACGCGTGTGCGCGAAGAGTGGCTGGAGGTTTAAGACCTTCGAATTCTCGAGCCCTCACCCAGAGGAGCCGCGAAGCGGCGTCTCGAAGGGTGGCCGGATCTACGCCTCGGCCATGCTTCGAGACGCGGCCTTGCGGCCGCTCCTCAGCATGAGGGTTGCTGTGAACGGCTGACCGTTATCCCGCCAGCGCGAGATCCGCCGTCAGCACCGATTCCGCCGCGCTGGTGATCGTCGCCTCGATCCCCTCTGCGCCGACGACGATGTTTTCCGCGAAGAAGCGCGCCGTCGCGATGCGGCCGGCAAGCGCGGGGTCCGTCTCGCCCGCCGCGCGGGCCTTGTGCGCAGCGAGCGCGACCGCGCCGAGCGTCACGCCGCCGCGCATCACGCCGAACAGGCGCAGGTAGGGCGTCGCGCCGGCGAGCGCGTCCTGCACGTTGGAGCCGAGCTTTTCGAGCAGCCAGTCGGTTGCGCGCTCGAAGGCGTCGAGGCCTTCGCTCAGGCGTTTCGCCATCGCGCCGAAGGACGGATCATTGGTCGTGCGCAATTGCTCGACGGTCGCGCGCATGTCGGCGATCTCCGCCTTCATCACGGCGCCGCCGTTGGTCGGCAGCTTGCGCGTCACGAGATCGATCGCCTGAATGCCGTTCGTGCCCTCGTAGATCGCGATGATGCGGCTGTCGCGCATGAACTGCGCGGCGCCCGTTTCCTCGATAAAGCCCATGCCGCCGTGCACCTGCACGCCGAGCGAGGAGACTTCGTTGCCGATGTCGCCGGAATAAGCCTTCGCGATCGGCGTCAGCAGGCCGGCGCGGTCGGCGGCAGCCTTGCGCGCCTCGGGGTTCTTGGCGCGGCGCGAGCGGTCGATCACGCCGGCGGTGAGATAGCAGACCGCGCGCGCGCTCAGCGTCAGCGCCTTCATGGTCATCAGCATGCGCTTCACGTCGGGATGCGCGATGATCGAGGACATGCCGGGCGCGCCCGAGGCCTTGCCCTGCTTGCGGTCGAGCGCATAGGCCAGCGCATGCTGGTAGGATGCCTCGCCGATTGCGACGCCCTGCAGGCCCGTAGCGAGGCGCGCATCGTTCATCATCGTGAACATGCAGGCCAGCCC
>CAMFKC010000026.1 GCA_945956975.1 uncultured Methylocystaceae bacterium
GGCCGCGAGGTCTGGATAGAGCGCGCGCAGGCCGTCCGCGCTGGCCGCGCAGACGCCGCGCTCGGTGATGATGCCGGTGACGAGGCGCGCGGGCGTGACGTCGAAGGCGTCGTTGCGCGCGGGCGAGCCGTCCGGCGTGAGCTGCACTTCCACCATCTCGCCCGCCGCCGTCTTGCCGGCTATGTGGGTCACCTCTCGCGCGCTGCGCTGCTCGATCGGTATGTCCCGCACACCGTCGGAGATCGCCCAGTCGAGCGTGGAGGTCGGCAGCGCCGCGTAGAAGGGCACGTTGTTGTCGTGCGCGGCCAGCGCCTTCAGGTAGGTGCCGATCTTGTTGCAGACGTCGCCCGTGCGCGTCGTGCGGTCGCTGCCGACGATGCACATGTCGACAAGCCCGTGCTGCATGAGATGGCCGCCCGCATTGTCGGCGATGACCGTGTGCGGAACGCCCTCGCCGGCGAGTTCGAAGGCGGTGAGGCTCGCGCCCTGGTTGCGCGGGCGCGTCTCGTCCACCCAGACATGCAGGTCGACGCCCGCGCGCACCGCCTTGTAGATCGGCGCCAGCGCCGTGCCCCAGTCGACTGTCGCCAGCCAGCCGGCGTTGCAATGGGTGAGGATGTTCAGCCGCCGGCCCTTCTCAGCCGCCAGCTTCTGAATGATCGCCGCGCCGTGATCGCCGATGGCGGCGCAGGCGGCGACGTCTTCTTCCGCTATGGCCGCAGCCTCGGCGTAGGCGAGCGCCTGCCGCTCGCCCTGCGGCGCGGCGCGCAGGCGCGCGCGCACCCGGTCGAGCGCCCAGCGCAGGTTGGAGGCGGTCGGGCGCGTCGCCAGCAGTTTCGCATGGGCGGCCTCGACGCCGGCGTCGGACGAATCCTCGCCCATGGCGATTGCGAGGCCATAGGCGCCGGTGACGCCGATCAACGGCGCGCCGCGTACGATCATGTCCGCGATGGCGCGCGCAGCCTCGTCGCTGCTGGACAGGATGTGCGTCTCGAGGCGATGCGGCAGCCGCGTCTGGTCGATGACGTGCACGCGCCGCCCGTCGGCGTCGGGCCATATCGTGCGGTAGTCGCGTCCCTCGATGCGCATGGCAGAAACCCGTCGGCCGCCCAGCCGGCCGCCGCGCTTGTGGCCCATCCCCCCGCGCTTGTAAACGTCGGACAGGGACAGGCGAATGCTCGGCATGAATGCGGCGCTGGCGGCTGGAACGGTGGCGATCGTCTTCGCCGCCGCGGTGCTGCGCGGGCTCACGGGCTTCGGCTTCGCGCTCGCGGCCGTGCCCATGCTGGGCCTGCTGATGCCGCCGGCGCAGGCGGTGCCCGTCTCGATGTGCATCGTGGCGGTCGGCGGCGTGTTCGGCGCGCAGCGCGCGATGGGCGCCTGCGACTGGCCCTCGATCCGGCGCATCGCGCTGGCGGCGGTTGTCGGCACGCCGGCCGGCGTCTACCTGCTCAAGCACATTCCGCCGGAAGCCGCGCGCATCGCCATCGCACTGTTCACGCTCGCCGCCGTGTTCGGCGTGGCGCGCGCGGGCCGCAACGGCGGCAGGCCGTTCGGGCCGGCGCGCGCGCTCGTCTACGGGCTCGTCGCCGGCCTGTTCAACGGGCTCGCCTCCATGCCCGGCCCGCCGGTCGTCGCCTATTTCATGTCGTCGGCGCTGAGCCGCGAAGCCATCCGCGCCTCCATGCTGATCGTGTTCCAGATCACCGTCTTCACCGGGCTCGCGAGCGCGCTCGCGCTCGGCCTCGTCACGCGCGACACCATCATGCTGGCGGCGCTGTCGCTGCCGGGCTTCTGGATCGGCAACTGGGCGGGCGCGCGCCTGTTCGCGGCGGGCACGGACCAGGGCTACCGCCGCATCGCGCTCGCCTGCCTCGTCGCCATGGCGCTCGCCAGCGCCGCGCCGGCGATCTCCGGCCTCCTGCGCGCCGCCCACTGACGCGCGGTGGCGGCGCCGGGGAATGCTGCTAGGCTGACGCCCAACAACAAGGTGGAGGAAACATGCCGCGCCAGATCATCGATCTGTCCGTTCCCCTGCAGAACGACGTGCCCGCCGATCCGCCGGGGCTCGATCCCAAGATCGAATATATCGCGCACAAGCAGAGCCTGCCGCAGATCCTGCCCTACTTTCCAGGCCTGAAGGCCGAGGACCTGCCGGACGGCGAGGGCTGGGCGGTGGAGCGCGTGCAGCTCTCCACGCACAACGGCACGCATCTCGATGCGCCCTGGCATTTCCATCCCACGATGAACCGCGGCCAGCGCGCCTGGACGATCGACGAGGTGCCGCTCGAATGGTGCTTTCAATCAGGCGTGAAACTCGACTTCCGCCACTTTCCGGACGGCTATGTCGCGACCGCCGCCGACGTGGAAGCGGAACTGAAGCGCATCGGCCACGACTTGCAGCCGCTCGACATCGTCGTGGTGAACACGAGCGCGGGGCTGAAATACGGGCAGGCGGACTATGTCACGTCGGGCTGCGGCATGGGCTACGAGGCCACCATGTATCTGCTGGAGCGCGGCGTGCGGCTGACCGGCATCGACGGCTGGAGCTGGGACGCGCCCTTCGTGCATACCGCGAAGAAATTCGCGCAGACGCATGACGCCAGCCTGATCTGGGAAGGCCACAAGGCCGGCCGGCACATCGGCTATTGCCACATCGAAAAGCTGCACAATCTCGAGGTTCTGCCGGCGACGGGCTTCACCGTCTCGTGCTTCCCCGTGAAGATCGAGCGCGCCTCGGCTGGCTGGACGCGGGCGGTCGCCATCATCGGCTGAGCGTCAGTCCTGCGCGGGCCGTCCGCGCGCGAGCGCGACGCCCTTGACCTGCGCATGCACGGCCATGCCCTCGGCGAGGCCGAGCGTCTCCCACGAGCGGCGGGTGACGCGCGCCAGCAGGCGCGCGCCGGCGCCATCTTCGCCGAGGCCGAGCACGACGATCATCTCCGCCTCGCCGGTCGCGGACGCCGACAGGATTTTCGCGCGCAGAATATTGACGATGGAGCTGGGGCCGGGCGGCGCGGTCGCGAGACTGACGTCGCCGGCCGTCACGCGCAGGCGGCGATGCTCGCCGAGCGGCGCCGGCGGCGCGGGCGTGAGAAAGCGCCCGCCGTCGACCTCCAGCTCCAGCAGGCCATAGCGCGCATCGTGGCCGCGCACGGCCGCGTCGAGCATGATTGCGGCCTCGCGGGCGCGGGCGAAGGGCAGCGCGGGATCGCTCTGCAATTGCGCGAGCGGACCGGCGGCGATCACCCTGCCCTTCTGCATCAGCACGAGATGGTCGGCGAGGCGCTCGACCTCGCGCATGTCGTGCGTGACGTAGACGACGGGCAGCGCGAGCTGCGCATGCAGCCGCTCGAGATAGGGCAGGATCTCGTCCTTGGCGGCGGCGTCGAGGGCCGACAGGGGCTCGTCCATCAGGAGCAGGCGCGGCTGGCTCAGAAGCGCGCGGCCGAGCGCGACGCGCTGGCGTTCGCCGCCGGAGAGGTTGCGCGGGGAACGGCCGAGCAGGCGCGCGAGACCAAAGAGGTCGATCACCTCGTCGTACCCGATCGCGCGCGCCCCCTGCCCGCGCGGCGCGCCGTAGAGGAGGTTGCGCCCGACCGACATGTGCGGGAACAGGCTCGCCTCCTGGAAGACGTAGCCGATGGGGCGGCGATGCGGCGGGGTGAAGCGCGCGCCGTCCTGCCAGACCTCGCCATCGAAGGCGCAAAGGCCGTCGGCGATGCGGTTCAGCCCGGCGAGGCAACGCAGCACGCTGGTCTTGCCGCAGCCCGAGGGACCGAACAGCGCGGTGACGCCGCGGGCCGGCGCAGCGAATTCCGCCTCCAGCGCGAAGGCGCCGATGCGTCCGCGAAAGCGCGCTTCCAGTCCGGACGCCATCATGCGCGCGCCCCGGCCACGCGCTTCTCGATCAGGATCATCGCCAGCACGACGGCGAAGGCGAAGACGACCATGCCGCCGGCGAGAATGTTCGCCTCGCGCCATTGCGAATTCTCGACATAGTCGAAGATGGCTGTCGAGAGCACGCGCGTGCGGCCGGGTATATTGCCGCCGATCATCAGCACGACGCCGAACTCGCCGATCGTATGCGCAAAGCCGAGGATGGCGCCGGTGAGCAGGCCGGGGCTCGCCATCGGCAGGGCCACGCTCCAGAAGGCGCGCCAGGGCGAGGCGCGCAGCGTCGCCGCCACTTCCAGCGGCCGGTCGCCCATCGCCTCGAAGGCGTTGCGCACGGGCTGCACGACGAAGGGCAGCGAATAGACGATGGAGCCGATCACCAGGCCCTCGAACGTGAAGGCGAGCGTGCGCGCGCCCCACAGGCCCGCGATGGCGCCGCCCGGCCCCTGCGGCCCCAGCGCCACCAGCAGGTAGAAGCCGAGGACAGTCGGCGGCAGCACGATCGGCAGCGCGACGATGGCGGCGACCGCCTCCTTCCAGCGGGCGCGGGAGCGGGCGAGCCACCAGGCGAGCGGCGTCGCCACCACGAGCAGGATCAGCGTCGTCAGCGTCGCCAGTTCGAGGGTGAGGCCGATGATGCGGCCGAGATCGGCGGGAAGGCCGCTCGTCATGCGGCGCGCTCGCGGGGCTTCACATCGGGCGGCATCAGGTGTCCGGCAATTATATCGCCGGCAGCATAGCGGAGCGCCCTGCCCGGCGCCAGCAGGCGCTCAGAACTGCGCCTGCTCGGCCTCGAGATAGGCGATCGAGACGTACTTGCCGATGTTGCTGGCCCAGCCCTTCGTCTCCTGCGCCTTGCCGGAGACGCGCGGGTCCTTCATCGCCTCGGCGAGCGCGCCTTCGAGCGGGATGCCCTGCTTCACGGCGCGCGTGCAGGCCTCGTAGATGCCGGCGAAGAGCGAGCGCTGCCAGTCCAGCACCTTCACGCCGGCGTCGCCGTGCGCGGGGACCCACACCGAGGTCTTGCTGGCGGCGATCAGCTTGTCGATTGCGTCCAGCGTGCCCTGGTAGGAGCCGTCCTCCATGTTGGCGATGCGGCGGTCCATCATGATGTCGCCGACGCACATCACGCCGTCCTCGGGCACTTCCACCGCGATGTCGAACGGCGTGTGCGCGGTGCCGTAGTGATGGAAGCGCAGCGTGGCGTCGCCGAGCGGCAGCGTGAAGCCGTGATCGATGTCCTTGCCCGGCGGCACGATGCGCGTGCCCGCGCTCGCCTGATTCGTCCACTTCAGCATGGCGTCGCGCCACGAGGTTCCCGTGCCGCCCTCGATCGCCTTGCGCGTGCCGGCCATGGCGTAGATCGGAATGTCCTTGCCGTAGGCTTCCACGAAGCCGTGATTCCCGAGCCAGTGATCGCCGTGATAGTGCGTGTTGACGATGCCGGTCACCGGCCCCTTCGTCACCGTCCGCAACTGGCGGATGCTCATCTGCGCGATCTGCAGCGACGCCCCGGTGTCGATGACGATGACGCCGTCCCTGCCGACGATGAAGATTATGTTCGACATCAGGCCCTGGTTCTCAGGCGTCGGAAAGCCGTCCGGCGCCTCGACCATGTAGACGTGCGCGCTCAGCTTCTGGATCGGCTGGTCCTTCACCGGCGGTCCGGGAATGACGTCGTCGTCGGCGCCGGCCCAGGCCGGCAGGCAGAGATTGTAGGTCGCCAGCGGCAGGCCGCCGGCCACGGCTGCTCCCGCTAGGACGTTTCGCCGCGTGATCGCCATATGCGCCTCGAATGCTGTCTTACTTGTATTTGTAGAAGTCGGCGTTGAGCGCCGCCGACATGTTCGCCATGTCGTCGGGAAACGCCATGACGCCTACGCTGGCGACGCACTGGCGCACGAAACGTTCCAGCGCCGCGCGATCGCGCGCCTTGCGATCCTCGCGCGTGTAGAGGCTCAGCGCCTCGTTGTCGGCGGAATGGCTCTGGTGGCAATTGCCATTGCAATTGTGCTCCTTCAGGAGCGCACGGCCCTCCACGACCGCGGCGTCCTCGGCGCGCGCGGCGCCCGCGAGAAGCGGCAGCAGGGCCGCGGCGAGGGCGAGATCACGCAGTCGCATAGGCGGGCTTTGCCTTGGGCTGGTCGACGAGACGGTCGGTGAGGACGGCGCCGATCCACATGGACCACAGGACGATCCATGCGGTGAGCGCGAAGACGGAGGCGCCTGAGACGCCCGCGCCGACGGCGCAGCCGCCGGCCAGCACGCCGCCGAAGCCCATCAGACAGCCGCCTGCGATGTAGCGGCGCATCGACGAGCCGTCGTGGAAGCCTTCGAGCTTCAGGTCGCCGTTGAGCGCGCCCGACATGAACGCGCCGATGAAGACGCCGGGGATGAGGCCGAGGTCGAAGGTGACCTTCGAGCCCGGCGGCGCGAGCACGTACATCAGCATGTCCGCCGAGGGCGAGGTGAAGCTGATCGCATGCACCGGCGCCATCTCGAAGGAGACCGACGCCATGTAGAAATTGAACCACCAGGCGGCGCCCACCATGAGGCCGACGCCGATGGCGGCAAGCGCGATGGAGATACGCGTCCTCGCGCGCACGGCGATGACGATTCCCGCCACGAGCCAGAGAAGCGCGAAGATGAGGCCGCCCTTGTTGCCGACCTTGAACATGGCGAGCAGGTCGCGCGCGCCGGAATCGATCGTCCACCAGCCGTTGATCGCGGTGCGCGCCGGCGACAGCAGGCCGTCGCGCGACATTTGCGCGACCACGGCGAAGACGAGGCCCGACAGCAGGGCGCGCAGGTTGCCGGTGGCCGAGAGCACCAGCATCCGGCTGCCGCAGGCGCGCGTGAGCGTCATGCCGCAGCCGAACATCAGGCCGCCGATGATGGCGCCGGAGATGGAGCCGGTGTTGTTGAGCTGGCGCACCGCGCCGGTGTTGAAGAGGTCGAGCAGGATGAGGCCCTGCGTGACGATCAGCGCGGTGGAGAAGGTGAAGAGCCAGATCGCCATGCGCTCGCCGACCACGCCATGCGCGATCTCGAGCGTGGCGGCGCGCAGGCAGAAGCGGGAATATTGCGCGAAGGCGCCGAACAATATTCCGACAACGAGGCCGCCGAGAGCGAGGACCCACTGGTCCCCGAGCGTATCGATCAGCCACTCGATCATGTCAGGGCTTGATGTAGGCGTAATGTTCGCGGAACTGCAGCTCGCCCAGGCGCACGACGCCCGAGGGCGTGAAATCTGCGTCGAGAACGAACTTGTCCTTGTTGATGTTGCGGCGCTTCATCGTGATCTCGCAGACCTCGAAGGTGACGCCCTTCGCCTTCAAAGCGGAGACGAGCGGCGCGTATTCCGTGCCGCTCTTCGCGTCCTTGGCGCCGTCGAACAGGAAATCGATCCCGTCGGCATGCGTCACGACCACGATCTTCGTGTCGGGGGCGACGTCGAGATGGTTGCGAATGTTGCGCAGGCCCTTGAGCGCCTGCTCGGCCGCATTGTCGATGTGGTAGACGACCTTGTCGCCGGCGAAGGCGGGCGTCGCGCCGACAAAGAGGAGGAGGCCGAGCGCGATCCGCTGCAGGGCGTTCCGAAATGCGTTCATGTTTTCCTCCTCGTTATGCGCGTCAGGCGGCCCAGCCGGGATTGCCGTCGACGTTCTTCAGCGTGGGCATGTTGAGAACCGGCGCCTTAACATTCTTCTTGCCGCGCAGGTTGCGCGCGACGAGGTCCCAGATCGGTTCGCCGCCGGCGTCGCGCGCGGCTTCCGCGACCGGCGCCCATCCCGCGACCTTGTAGGTCCTGTTCGCGTCGACCGGCTTGCCGTTGAGCGCCATGTCGCCGATGCGCTTGCCGATCGTCGCGGTCGGGTCGCAGGAATAGGTCATGCCGCCGACGCGGACCATGTCACCGCCCTGCTGGTAGTAGGGATCGGCGTTGAACAGGTTGTCGCAGACGTCCTCGAGAACGCCCTTCACCTGCGCGCCCGTCATCTCGGTCACCGTCGTCCAGGGATAGGTGATCGCCGTCTGATCGAGAACGTTCTCCATCCTGATGGCTTCGCCCGGCAGGATGGTCGTGCCCCAGCGGAAGCCGGGAGAGAGCGCGATCTCGGCATTCTTCTCTTCGAGAAGCGCGTTGAGGATGAGTTGGTCGAAGCTGCCGTTGAAATTGCCGCGGCGGTAGAGGAGCCCTTCGCTGACAGCCAGCTTCTCGTTCAGCTTCTCCTCGAACGGGGCGCGCTTGGTCTTGACCAGCGCCTGCATGTCCGGATCGGGCGCAAGCAGATTGGCGAAGACCGGCAGCAGCCTGTAGCGGAAGTCGGCGACCTTGCCGTTCTTCACGTCTAGATCGAGCACGCCGAGGAACTTGCCGTTCGAGCCGCCGTTCATGACCAGCGTCTTGCCGCCGGGATTGGCGACGATGGTCGGGCGCGGCATTCCGTCATGCGTATGGCCCCCGAAGATCGCGTCGACTCCCGTCACGCGCGAGGCCATCTTGAGATCGACGTCCATGCCGTTGTGCGAGAGAACGACAACGACCTGCGCGCCTTCGCCACGCGCGGCGTCGACGGTCTTCTGCATGTTTTCTTCCTGGATCCCGAAGGTCCAGTCGGGGGCGATGTAGCGGGGATGGGCGATCAGCGTATAGGGAAAGGCCTGTCCGACGACGGCGACCTTCACGCCGTTGACGTTGCGGATGACGTAGGGCTTGAACACCGCATCGCCGAAATCCGCCGTCTTGATGTTCTGGGCGACGATGTCGATCTTGCCGGCGAAATCCTTGTTGGCGACTTCCAGCACGCGGTCCTGGCCGTAGGTGCTCTCGAAGTGCAGCGTCATGATGTCGACGCCGAGCAGCTTGGCCGCGTCGACCATGTCCTGGCCCTTGGTCCACAGCGCAGGGCCCGAGCCGTGCCAGGTGTCGCCGCCGTCGAGCAGCAGCGCGCCGGGGCGCTGCGCCCGAATGCGCTTCACCAGCGTGGCGAGGTGGGCGAAGCCGCCGACCTTGCCGTAGATTCCCGCATAGCGCGCGAAGTCGAGGTAGGTGAAGGCGTAGGCGAGCTGCGGGTCGGCCGGAATTTCGAAATGCTTCAGGAAATTCTGGCCGACGACATGCGGCGCCTTGCCCGCCATTCCCGCGACCCCGATGTTGAAATCGGGCTCGCGGAAATAGACGGGCAGAAGCTGCGCATGGCAGTCCGTCATGTGCAGCAGCGAGACGTTGCCGAAGGCGGGCGCGTCGTAAATCTGATCGGCCTTCTTCTCGGCCTGGGCGAAGCTCGCTGTGGGAACCATGCCGGAAACGCCGGCGGCTGCGAGCACGTTCAGAAATTCACGACGATCCATTGACCCCAAGCCTTTGCGTTACTGATTGACGGGCGATTGCGGGTCGAGCAGCAGGGCCATTAGGTCCTTGATCTGCTTTTCCGTGATGATGCCCATGTGCCCGCCGCGCGGCATGTTGGAACATGCGTTGGTGGCCTTGGCGTTGTAGATGCGCGCCCATGTGTACTTGAGCGATTCCTCGCTCTGGCCGCGCGCCTTGCCGTAGCCGAGAAGGCTCGGCCCGATCGTGCCGTAGGAGATTTCCTTGGGCGAGATCTGGTGGCAATTGTAGCAATTGCCGCCGTTGGCCTGGTCCGCCTTGTCGGTGGATGTGAGGCCGCGGCCGCTCTGGGCGATCTTCTCGCCTTCCTTCCAGTCGCCGAGGAACTTTCCGTCGCTCGGCCATTTGACCGTCGCCATGTTGTCGGCTTCGATCTTCTCGCGCTGCTTGACGGATTCCTTGTCGTCGGCGTGCTTGGGATCGGAGCAAAAGGCCTGCGTCGCGTCCTGGTTGAGGCGGTCGAGCTTGGCGATGCCCTTCTCGCGGAACGAGGACTGCACCATCGCCTTGAAGGCGGCGTCGTCGGCGCCCGCGCCCCAGTTGGTGTCGGCGGCGAAGGCCGGCGCGGCGAGGGCGAGCGTGGCGATGAGGATGAGGTTCTTCTTCATGTGCCCGCTCCTCAACGCTTGATGCCGGGGGTCTGCATGGTCGCGCCGTTGGCGGTCGCGGCCATGAACATCGAGAGCGCGATCGTCGCGTCCGAGACGTAGATGGGTTCGGGGAAGCGCTGCTGGCGGAAGCAGTCGGCGAGGCGCCACTGCATGCCCCACATCTGGCCCGCGCTCACGCGATAGGCCGGCCACGAGGTCCAGCCCGCCGCAGCGCCCTTCGGCGTCGGGATGTTCGGCAGTTCCTGCAGGCGGATGCGAACGCCTTCCTGCCCGTGGCAGGTGGCGCAGGCGAAGTCGTGCGGCCCGCCCTGGTAGTAGAACATGCGCTTGCCCAGGTTGAACATCGCCTGTTCCTTGGGATGGGCAAGGCTCACCTTCACGGGCTTGTCCTTCGACATGCCGGAGATGAAGGTCGCGATGGCGTTGAGCTGGTCCTTCTCGGGGCTGCCCCAGTTGGCGTTCACGTATTTGGAGACGTCGATACCCTGGAGCGTGGACATGCAGGTCAGCACGCGGGACTCGGCGTCCTGCACCTTGTCGGTGTCCTTGAAGTACCGCGGCAGCTGCGCATAGGCGCCGTCGACGACGCCCGCGCCGAGGCCGAGGTCGCACTTCTCGAGCGACACGTTCTTCGGGCCGGCGGGCTTCTTCCAGAGTTCCTCGCCGCTCGCCTCGAACAATTCGGCCGGGTTGCCGTCCTTCAGGGCCTCACGATATTTCTCGATGTCCTGGATCGACTTGTCCGCCTCGGCAAAGGCGCCGACCGCGCCGAGGAGCGAGGCTGCGGCGACCGCAGCCAGTGCATA
>CAMFKC010000027.1 GCA_945956975.1 uncultured Methylocystaceae bacterium
TCATGCTGGGCGAGGAACCGGTCGAGGTGTTCGCAACCGGCAGCACGCTGATCGATCCGACGCTTGCCGAGCTGAACGACGTGGATTCCATCATGGTGATCATGCGAACCGCAAGCGGCAAGCTGTGCCACATCAACAATTCGCGCGCCGCCGTCTACGGCTACGACCAGCGGGTCGAGCTCTTCGGTTCGAAGGGAATGGTCATCTCCGGCAACCGCAAGGCGCATGAACTGGAACGGTTCACCGCCACGACGACCAATGTCGGCGAGCCCTACCTCAACTTCTTCATCGAACGGTACGCGGAAGCCTTCGCGCTCGGCCTCAATTCGTTCCTGAAATGCGTTGCGGACAACACGACGCCGGACGCGACATTCGAAGATGGCGAACGGTCACTCGCCCTTGCAGAAGCAGCAAATCGCTCGCTGGCCGAGGGCCGCTTCGTACAGGTCGCAGACGTCAGCGCTTGAGCCAAAACGGCCGCCGGTCAACCCGATCGGCGGTCTTCACCCCTACGGCTTGCGGCGCTGGTTGCCGGTGACCGTCGGGATCTGGGGCGATCCGTCCTTGTCCTCCTGAAGGAGCGCCGCGAGCGCCACGGCAATCGCCTGCGTCAAGCACATCGGCGCGGCAAGTGACCGAGAAAACGAATATTCGTCCTCGGGAATGGTGAACAGGACGCTCGCATTCTTTGCCAGCGGCGACAATTGGCTGTCCGTAATCGCGACCATCGGCGTGCCGTTGTGTGCGGCCACATCGGCGATCGTCACGACCTCCTTTGCATAGTGCCGGAACGCGATAGCGACGAGTACATCGTCCTTGTCCATCACCTGCGCCATTTCCGGCGCGAGGCCACCGGCAGGGTCGAGCAGGATCACGCGGCATTGCAGCATAGACAGCACGTAACGCAGGAACTTTGCGATCGGCTCCGATCGCAACTGACCCGCAATGAAAATCGTGTTGGCGTTCTTCAAGGCGCGCGCCGCCTTGGCCAGGCTCTCCTCAGACGTTGCGTTCAGCAGCCCCTGCAATGTCGCGATGTCGCGCACGACCAGATCGTGCAAAAAACCTAGATTGCCCTTCCGTTTGTTCTTCTCCAAGTCGACGTCGAGCGCGCTTATCCGCTCCCTGTAGCCGGGCGCGGCGGTCGAGAGCCGGCTCTGGAACACGACCTGAAGCTGCTTGAAGCCGGCAAATCCGAAATGCTGCGCAAAGCGAACGAGAATGGACGGATGGGCACCGCACTCTTCCGCCAGGGCATTGATCGACTTCATCGCAACGATGTTGGGATTTTGCGTGATGAACCGCGCGACCTGCTGGAAACGATCACTGAGATTGGGATAAGCCTCGGTGACACGGTTGATGAAGGTCTCGTAGTTCGCGGTCTGCGGAGGCGGTTGATCGGATTTCTTGACCCTTGGCATTGGAACCTCCAAATAGTTGATCGGTTCAGGGCGGCTGCGCCGTGCACAACCGCGGATGAACTCGCTTCTTGTCGCAGTATTGCAAAACTCAAAAACCTGCAATGATTTCGCGCCAGGCTAGCCATGCCATCAACGGGCCAGCCCAGCATTCGCGCAATGTCATGCCGCCGTTGCTGCGTCTTCGTGACTGGCAGAAGGTAGGTTGAATTGGGCCACCAAAGCCATCAGGCTTTTTGTCTGATCGGCGAGATGAACGGTCGCTGCGTTCGTTTCTTCTACCATGGCCGCATTCCGTTGCGTCATCTGATCCATGTTGTTGATGGACGCGTTGACCTCACCAAGGGCTGTAGACTGTTCCCTGCTGGCACGCGCGATCACTTCCATCCGCTTGGAAACCGTGACGACGTTTGCCGAAATGGTGCCCAGAACCGAGCCGGTTTCCTGTACAATGCGAGCGCCGGAAATGATCTGATCATTCGATCTCGCAATCAGGCCCTTGATATTCTGCGCTGCCTCCGCGGATCGCTGTGCCAGTTCCCTCACCTCTTGAGCGACGACGGCAAATCCCTTGCCGGCCTCTCCGGCACGCGCTGCCTCAATGCCTGCGTTCAATGCAAGAAGATTCGTCTGAAACGCGATTTCATCGATAGCTGCAAGAATCTGCACGATTTGCGCCGACGCCTCTTCAATCTTGGACATCGCCTCGACGGCGCTCATCACGACCTCCGACGAGCGGTCAGCGGTGCGTTTCGTGTCCGCGATGATGGCGTGCGCTTCCTCCGCTCTTGCTGCAGAAGCCTCCACCGTCGCCGAGATTTGCTCTACGGTAGCCGCAATCTCCTCCAAGGCTACCGCCTGTTGCTCGGTCCTTCGGGCAAGATTCGCAGCGGACAGGCTCATCTCTCCGGCATTGCCCTCGATCAGTCGCGTGTTGGATCGTATCTCAAAGAGTGTGTCTTGCAGGCGAAGCAGAGAAGCGTTGAAGTCCGTCCGCAATTGCTCAAGCCGTCCGTGAAACGGCGTCTCGATCGTCCGCGAAATGTCGCCCTGCGCCAATCGCTCCAGGCCCGCGGCCAGGGCGCCAACTGCAAATTCGATTTGGCGCTCCACCTCTCGCTTCTCGGCATCGTTCCGGCGCCGCTCCTCCTCTGCCTTCATGCGCTCGGCGCTGCTGCGCTCCTCGATCTCGATTTTGGCGATCGCATTGCTCTTGAAGACGCCTAGTGCCCGAGCCATGTCACCAATTTCGTCAACACGTCCGTCACCGACGATTGCCGTCTCCAGCTTGCCCTCCGAAAGCCGGCGCATCGCGCTGGTGATTTGGCTGATCGGCCCCTTGAACGTCAGGGTCAATCCGATGCCGGCGAGGACCGAGATGACTATGCCAACGCTCATCGCCCCCGCGGAAATGGAATTCGCACCGCGCCGCTCGGCCGCCGCAGTCTGTCGCTGAAGCTCTGCGTACGCTGTCAATTGCTGCCATGTCTGATCCAGATCGACGGAGGACGCCGTGAACTCGTTCAGACGCTGTTCATTCGCCTTGACGAGCTCAGCGCCAGCCTTCTCGATGACGTCAAGCGCCGGGAGCATTTTGGCTTTAAGGCCACCAAAACGCTGAAAGTCGCCCGCAGTCTTCTCCAGGGTGTTGAGATCGCGGCGTACGCCAGCGAATTCCTGGAGCAGCCGCTGCAAATTGTGCTCGGTCGGCGCCATGGTAAAACGCGCCATCAGGATCTGGATGGCATAGGCGGAATTGATCAGCTTCTGACCATCTCGTTGGGCCGTTCGCGCCTTTTCGACCGGCTCGATGCTCTCTGCGAACTTCTTCGTCGCCTGCTTGATTTTCTGGTCTGCCGCGGCTTCGAGTGCGCCCTTGACAGCAACCAGCGATCCCAGAGCGTGTTCCAGGCCGGCAGCGCGTTCCATCGATATGTCGTTTGCCTCCACGGTCAATTTCAACTTCGCGGCAGCATCGGCGACCACCTGTCGGATCGTCGTTTCGTCGGAGGGCAGCGACATGCCGAGCATTCGCTGATGGCGGATCAGCTCCTTCATGCCAGCCGATACGGCGGCGAATTTGGCTTCAGAACCAGTCGCTTTGGTCACTTCTTCGCGCAGGCGCGCCGCGAAAGATGCAAGCTCGGTGATACGGTCGGCATCGCGGAGCAGATTGCGCGCGACTGTCTCCTCTTCGTCCGCCGTGCGCTGAACGACCTTCATTCCTTCAGCAA
The DNA here is from genome assembly GCA_945956975.1 of uncultured Methylocystaceae bacterium. GTDB lineage: Bacteria > Pseudomonadota > Alphaproteobacteria > Rhizobiales > Beijerinckiaceae > JAJXWB01. Next base: position 3,653 of record CAMFKC010000027.1, read on the forward strand.
TATCGAACTGAGCCGAGACGATTGCGCTCTGGGCTCGTTGGAGATCGTTTGCCAGGGCCGTTGTTTTGACATGCAGATCCCAAAGCGATCCCATCTGCGCCGAAATCCCGTCGATGGACGTCACGGCGCGTTCAAGATCGTCACGCCCTTCGGCGGTCGGATCGAGTTGCTGCAGCCCTTCCCGCAACAGGGATTGCTGCGACACCAGCCTCTCCGCGACCTGGTCGCGGCTCTCCTCTGACGCCGCTTCCCGGAACTTCGTCATGGTCGCGGAGAGGTCACGAAAGCCGGTCAGGGCCTGGAGAACGGAGTTGGAAATCTCCATGCGCGCTTGCAGCAGGCCGGACGTGTAGAAACCCGTGACCCCGACGGCGGCAATGCTCAGGATGAAAGGTATGACGAAGATGAAGACCTTCGTCTGGATGCGAACCCGCGACAACAGCTTTTCGAACACAAGCTCCCCCGTCTTTGCTCAATTTTTCTGCGCTTAACAACGGGCGTACTTGCCGTTGTCGTCGTTACCGCAGGAAGGTGCGCCCTTTCGGGCGCACCAAGGCGGACACTTTCAATAAGGCGCGTCGGGGAAGTAGTATTCCGCGGCGTTGTCCTTGGTGATCAGCGGGCTGCCGAGCACGTAGCGGCCGTTGATCGGGGCCTGGGTCGCATATTTCATCGTGACAAGTTCGATGGCCGGGATGATCAGCGTCGGCGGGTAGAAGATGTCGGCATCGACCATGTCGTGGCCGTCCTGTACCAGCTTGATGACCTTGTTCATGCCCGAGCCGCCGAGCACGGCGACATTCTTGCGGTCGGCCTGCTTGATCGCCTCGATAGCGCCGAGCGCCGCATCGTCGTCGCCGGCCCAGACGCCGTCGATCTGCGGGAAGCGCTGGAGATAATCCTGCATCACCTCGAAGCCCTTGTCCGGGTTCCAGTTGGCGTACTGCATGTCGAGCACCTCGATCTTGGTGCTCTTCAGCGCCTCGTTGAAGGCCTCGATGCGAATATTGTCGATGGCCGTCGGGATGCCGCGCATCACGACGATCTTTCCGCCGTCGGGGAACTTCTTCTTGAAGTATTCGGCCGCCGCCTTGCCGTATTGCGGGTTGTCGCCGCCGACGTAGAGGTCCTCGATGCCCTCTTCCGCAAGGCCGCGGTCGACGGTGGCGATGAAGACGCCCTTGGCCTTGGCGGCCTTGACCGGCTCGGTCAGCGGATCGGACTCGAAGGGCAGCACGACGAGCGCGTTGATGCTGCGCGCCATCAGGTCCTCGATGTCGTTGACCTGCTGGGTGGCGCTCGACGACGTCGCCAGCACGAAATCGATGTTCGGGAAGGCTTCCTTCATCCGGTCGATAGTGCGTCTGGTGTGGTAGTTGAGGCCGCCCGTCCAGCCGTGCGTGGCGGCCGGAATGGAAATGCCGATCACGGCATCGGCGGAAAGCGCCGGCGAGGCAAGGCCCGCGACGGCGACCGCACCCGCGGCGATGAAGGTTTTCAGTCTGTTGAACATTCACTCGTCTCCCTGTTGAAGTGAAAATGCGGTGGCGTCAGCCCTGCGCGCGGTCGCGCTGTAGGAGGACGGCGATGATGATGATCGCGCCCTGGAATGCGCCGTTGAGATAGGGGCTGATGAAGCCCGTGAGGTTGAGGATGTTGCTGATGAAGCCGAGGATCAGCACGCCGACGATGGTGCCCCAGATGCGCCCGAAGCCGCCGGAAAGCGCCGTGCCGCCGATGATGACCGCGGCGATCGCCTCCAGCTCCCACATGAGGCCCGTCGAGGGCGTGGCCGCACCGAGCCGCGGCACGTAGATGACCGTGGCGACGGCGACGCAGAGGCCCTGGATGACATAGGTGAGGATGCGCACGCGGCTGACGGGGATCGCCGAATAGAAGGCGACGTGCCGGTTCGAGCCGATGGCCGCGACATGCCGGCCGAAGCGCATGCGCCGCAGCGTCAGCTCGCCGATGACGGCGATGACCGCGAGCACGATGATCGGCACGGCGATGCCGAGGACCTGGCCGTAATAGATCGGCCGGGCCGCATCGCGCAGCGAGAAGTCGAGCGAGATCGAACCGCCGTCCGCGAGCCAGGTGATGACCGAGCGGAAGATACCCATGGCGCCGAGCGTGACGATGAAGGCCTCCACCCGGCCCTTGACGATCATGAAGCCGTTGATGAAGCCCGCGAACGCGCCGATGGCGAGCGAGAAGGCGATGCCGGCGGCAACGAGCAGCCAGCCGTCGCCGAGCGTGGCGGCGGCCGCGTTCATGAACATGATCGTCATGCCCGCGACGAGCGCCGAGAGCGAGCCGACGGAAAGGTCGAGCCCGCCCGCAGTGATGACGAAGGTCGCCCCGACCGCGATGATGCCGATGATGGCGCTGCGGGTGAAGACGTTGGAAAGGTTCTCAGCGCCGAGGAAGCTGTCGCTCATCAGCGAGCCGACGATCATCAAGAGGATGAGGGCGAGGAGCGGGCCGGCGGCCTCCAGAAGGCGCACGAGAGAGCGCCCGGGCGACGCAGCGGCGACGCCCGCGGTCGTTGCGGTCATGTCAGTCAATGGCTTGCCTCCTCCTGTGGACTTGCCTCTTCAAGGCCCATGGCAAATCGGATGATGTCATTCTCGGTGATGGCGTCGCCCGAAAGCTCGCCGGCGCTGCGCCCGCGGCGCATGACGATAACCCGGTCGGAAAGGCCGACGATCTCCTGCATCTCCGAGGAGATGACGACGATGGCCTTGCCCTCGGCGGCGAGCCCCGCGATGATCTCGTAGATCTGCTGCTTGGCGCCGATATCGACGCCGCGCGTCGGCTCGTCGAAGACGACGAGGTCCGGCTCGACACCGAGCGTCTTGGCGATCAACACCTTCTGCTGGTTGCCGCCGCTGAGCGCGCCCGCCGTCACGTCCAGCCGGCCGGCGCGGATGTCGTAGCGCTCGACCGCCGCCTCCAGATCGCGCCGCTCGGCCCGCCGGTCGATCCATGCGGCCCCGGCGATGGCGCCACTCGTCAGCGCGACGTTCTGGTCGAGCGGCTTGGCCAACAGCAGGCCCTTGCCCTTGCGGTCTTCCGTCAGATAGGCGAGCTTCAGCGCCCAAGCCTCGCGCGCCGCCGGCAGTTTGCGCTCTTCGCCGCGCAGCACGAAGGAGCGGCATTTCGCCGGGCGAAGGCCGAGCAGCGCCTCGAAGAGTTCCGTGCGGCCCGAGCCGACGAGGCCGGAAATGCCGAGGACCTCGCCCTCGCGGATATCGAGCGAGGCATCCTCCACGGCGCCCGGTGCGGACAGGCCGGTAACGCTGAGGAACGCCTTGCGCGGCGCGGCGCCACGGCGGGGCGGATAGATCTCCGCCAGAGGCCGGCCGACCATGGCCTCGGCCATCTCGTTCTCGGAAATGGCGCTGGTCTTTTCCACCCGCACGATCTGCCCGTCGCGCAGCACCGCGACGCGATCGGCGATGGCCTTGACCTCGTCGAGGCGGTGCGAGGTGAAGATCACCGAGCCGCCGCTCTTACGGAAGGCGCGGATGCGGGTAAAGAGATTGCCGGCCTCGGTGGCGGAGAGGACGGCGGTCGGCTCGTCCATCAGGATGAGCTTCGGCTGGCGGGCGAAGGCTTTCGCAAGCTCGATCATCTGCCAGTCGGAGACCGGCAGGTCGCGCAGCCGCGCCCTGACAGGGGCGTCCGAGCCGAGTTCGGCGAGAAGCGCACGCGCCTTCACCTCCATCGCCTTGCGGTCGGTGAAGAGGCCGCGCGTCAGCTCGCGGCCGAGGAAGACGTTCTCCGCCACCGTCAGGTGCGGGGCGAGGCAGAACTCCTGGTGCACCATGACGATGCCCGCCCGCTCTGCCTCGTGCAGCGTGCCCGGCGCCGGCGCGCCGTCGAGCAGCATGGTGCCGGTCGAAGCGGGCGCGAGCCCGGCGGCGATGCGCATCAGCGTCGATTTGCCCGCGCCGTTCTCGCCGACCAGCGCCAGCACCTCACCCGGCTCGACGGTGAGGTCGATGCCTTTCAAGACCGGTACGACACCGTACGACTTAGCGACCTCGCGGAAGAAGAGGAGCGCCATGGCTAGTTTCCGATCGCCGAAACCTTCGTCCCGACCAGTTCGGCTCCGTTCACCACGAGCGCAGGGTCGAGCCTGCCGTCGAAGCAATCGAGAATGTTCTGCGCCGCGGAAATCGCCATGCGGCGCGCGCAGGCTTCCGTGAGGCCCGCATTGTGCGGGGAGAGGACGACACGCTCGTTGACGAAAAGCGGAGCATTCGCGTGGGGCGGCTCGTCCTCGAACACATCCAGGCCGGCAGCGGCAATGCGGCCATCGTGGAGGGCCGCGAGAAGCGCTGCCTCATCGATAAGGCCGCCACGCGCCGTGTTGACGAGAATGGCCGACGGCTTCATCACCGCCAATTCTTCCGCGCCGATGAGGGCTTTGTCCCCCACCTTCGGCACATGCAGCGAAACGACATCGGCCACGCGCAGCGCCTGGTGGAGGTCTTCGGCGGGCGTGACGCCTTCGGCGCGAATGGCGGCGGGGTCCTGATACTTGTCATAGGCAAGCACGCTCATGCCAAGTGCAATGGCGATCTGCGCTAGCCGCTTTCCGATGCGGCCGAAACCGACGAGAAGCAACGTGCTGCCATCGAGTTCGGTTGCATCAAGGCTGTTTCGATAGTTCCAGTCCCCGGCACGCATCCTGGTGTCGAAAAGCACCGTACGCCTTGCGGCAGCGAGCATAAGCATGGCGGCGTGTTCCGCCACGGCACGGGAATTGACGTCGCCGACCACGGTGAGCGGAATCCGGCGGCTGTTCAGCGCATCGACATCGACGGAATCGTATCCCACCCCATGACGGGACACGATCTTGAGGTTCGGCGCTTCCTCGACATGCCCGGCCGTCAGCGGCTGCGTGCGAATGAGCAGCGCATCGGCGGTGGGAAGGAAGGGGCGGTAGCTTTCCGAGGAAACCTCCTCGACATAATCGACCTCGACGCCCGGCGCACTCTTCAGGATGGCCAGCCCGTCGGGATGAATCTTACCGGCAACAAGAACCCTCGGCATTCAATATCCTCCCATGTCGATCTTGTTTGCCGGAACGACCTCCTGCGTCAGTTCCCGGAACTTTCGCACGCTTGCTTCAGCCGCACCGGCGAGAAGGCGCACATCGTTGGAAACGGTCACGAAGTCGAAGCCCCAGCTGACCGCCTCCGCAGCATAATCCGGCGTGCCATTGTGCAAGGCGGCGCGCTTGCCCGCCCGGTGGGCCGCGTGAAGGATGGTCTTGATGGCCTCGATCATTTCCGGTTCGCGTCGGTCGAAGCCGGGGGCGTAACGCTTGCCCTGAAGTCCGAGCGTCAGATCGGCGGGACCGATGTAGACGCCGTCGAGGCCAGGAGTCGCGAGAATAACCTCGAGATTCTCATAGGCCTGCGCCGTTTCGATCATGGCGAGGCAGATCATTTCGTCGTCGGCTTCGACTGCATAGCCGGGTCCCGCCGAGAATAGCGCGCGGCTGGGGCCGAAGCTGCGCACACCCGCGGGCGGATAGCGCATGTAGGATACCAGCCGCTCGGCTTCGGCGCGCGTGTTGATCATCGGGCAGATGACGCCGTAGGCGCCGGCATCCATTGCCTTCATGATGTCGGCTGGATCGAGCCAGGGCACGCGCACTAGCGGCGTCACGCCGCTCGCCCGCATCGCCTGCAGCATCGGCACGGCGCCGTCATAACCGACGATCCCGTGCTGCATGTCGATGGTGATTGAATCGTAGCCCTGCGCGGCCATGATTTCCGCGCTGAAGGAATTGGCGATGGAGAGCCAGCCGTTGAGCACCGGCTTGCCTTCCGCCCAGCGCCGCTTGACACCGTTCTTGATCATCGAGGCCTCCTCAGACCATCATCTGCGCGAGCTTGATATTGGAATAGTCGAGGATGCCCTCGGTGCCGCCCTCGCGGCCCATGCCGCTGGCCTTGATGCCGCCGAAAGGGGCCTCGGCCGCGGCCAAAGCGAAACTGTTGACGCCGACCATGCCAGCCTCAAGCCGCGCCGATGCCTCGCGGGCGCGACCCGCATCGCGGGTGAAGACATAGGCGGAGAGCCCCATTTCCGAGGCATTGGCGCGCTTGAAGACCTCGTCCACCTTCGAGAAGGGCGTTATCGCGGCGATGGGGCCGAAGTTCTCCTCGGCGATGGCCTTGGCATCGTCCGGCAGGCCGGTGATGACGGTGGGCTCGAAGAAGAAGCCGGCATTCATCTCCGCCGGGCGGCTACCGCCGGCAAGGATCTTTCCACCCCGGTCGCGCGCATCCGCGACGACCTCCTCGATAGCAGCGATGCGGCGCTCGTTGATGAGCGGTCCCATCTGCGTCGCCTCGTCGAGGCCATGGCCGAGCTTCAGCGCGCGGGCACGGGCCGCGAAACCTTCGGCGAAACGATCATGCAGCGACTCGTGCACGTAGAAACGATCCGGCGTGACGCAGACCTGACCGGCATTGGCGTATTTGGTCGGCACAGCGAGATCGAGCGTCCTCTCGAGATCGGCATCGTCGAAGACGATCATCGGCGCATTGCCGCCGAGCTCCATGCTGACCCGCTTGACTGTCTCGGCGCTGTCACGGATCATCTGCTGGCCGACGCGGGTGGAACCCGTCAACGAGACTTTACGTACCGTCGCCGAAGCCATAATGGGCTTGTAGGTATTGCCAGTCGGACCGATCAGGAGATTGGCGACGCCTGCCGGGATGCCGGCTTCGCGCATGCAGTCGAACATGATCATCGCAACGCCCGGCACTTCAACGGAAGGCCGCACGATAACCGAGCAGCCGGCGGCGAGCGCCGGAGCGACCTTGCGAGCGATCAGCGCCGCGGGGAAATTCCATGCCGTGAAGGCAGCAACCACGCCGACCGGCTCATGGGAC
>CAMFKC010000028.1 GCA_945956975.1 uncultured Methylocystaceae bacterium
GCACGGGGCTGGGCGCCGCCGCCCTGATCAAGGCTGAAGGACGTTGGACCGTCGTGACGACGGAGGCCGGCCATGCCGGCTTTGGCCCTGCAGATGCCGAAGAGGAGGCTTTCTGGCCGCATCTCGAACGCGCCGAAGGCCGCGTCACCTTCGAGAGCGTCTTGTCGGGGCCCGGGCTCGCCCGTCTCTATGCGGCTTTGCGTGCTGCACGCGGATTGGCGCTGGACGGCGTCGACGCGGCCGGTGTCCAGGCTGCCGCTCGCCGGGGCGATGCTGTGGCGGTCGAAGCGATTCGCCGCTTCTGGCGTCTGACGGCGCGCTGCGCGGGCGATCTCGCGCTCATTTTCCTGGCGCGTGGCGGCGTCACTTTGTCGGGCGGCGTTCTCCCGCGTCTGGTCGACTGGCTCGATCCAGCGGATTTCCGCGCCGCGTTCATCGCCAAGCAGCCGATGAAAGGCGTGATGTCGGATATCCCCGTGCGGCTGATCGTCCACGCCGACGCGGCGTTGTTCGGGATGGCGGAACTGGCGGCGGAGCCTGAAAAATACGCCCTCGACCAGACCGCGCGGGCCTGGCGGCAGGCGGGCTGAGCGTCAGGCCGCGTTCGGCGTCGGCGAACGCACGAGAATCGAGTACAGGGCGGAAGGATCGCGCGTCGAACGCAGCGTTGTCACCAGGCTCTGGTCGCGCAACACGCGCGCCGCGCGCGACAGGGCGTTGAGGTGGTCCGCGCCCGCGTTTTCCGGCGCGATCAGCAGAAAGATCAGATCGACCGGCGCATCGTCGAGCGCCTCGAAGTCGATGGGCTTCTCGAGCCGCGCGAATACACCGAAAATCCGGTTGCATCTGGCGAGCTTGCCGTGCGGGATCGCGATGCCGCCGCCGATTCCGGTCGAGCCCAGGCGCTCGCGCTGGATGAGGGCGTCGAGAATTTCGCGTGCATCGATGCCCGACACTTCGGCGGCCTTCTCGGCAAGCTCGATCAGCGCCTGCTTCTTGCCGTTCGCCTTCAGCGCCGGGATCACGGCCTGAGGCGATATGAGATCGTTGAGCGACATCATCCGCATCTATCCTGTTTCACCGCCCCGGTTCCTTGGGGCCTAGCGGCGCCGCCAATCCGGCGTCGCGGCGACCCGGTCCGCACACGCGACATTTTACGCAATAACCGTGCCTGTTCGGAGGGCCGAGACCTAGCTCTTGGCCCGTTCCTCGCCTGCTGGATCGAGCCAGCCGATGTTTCCATCGCTTCGCCGGTAGATGATATTCACCCGCCCGCTCGCAGCGTGCCGGAACGGCAGGACAGTAACGCCGGTCATGTCCAGTTCGATGACAGCGGCGGCGATCGTCATGGCGCCGAGCCGCGTCGTCGTTTCGGCAATCACAGTCGGGGCGAATTCATGCTCGGCGGGCGCATCGGCCTCTTCGTCCGGCGCTTCCAGCACATAGCTCGACACCATGGAGCCGCCGGGCTCCGCCTTCTCGTGCTTGCGCTCTTTCAGCCGGCTCTTGTAGCGGCGCAGGCGCTTCTCGATCCGTTCGGCGGCCTGGTCGAAGCAGGCGTAGGGCTCCTGCGCCCGGCCGTCGGCCTGAACGGTCACGCCATTGGCGAGATGGAGCGTGCAATCGGCCCGGAAGCCCGAGCCTTCCGGCGCGATCGTGACGTGGCCGCTGGGCGCGCCATCGAAATATTTCCCGGCGGCGGCCGTGAGCTTGCCCTGCACATGCGTGCGCAAGGCTTCGCCGATGTTCATGTTCTTGCCCGATACCCGCAACGACATCTGTTCCCTCGGTCTGCTTCTGTTTGGTCGGCTGATCTTCGGTGGACGTTTGGCGGCGGCGGTCTGGTTCGGAGCTGGCGAGCGGGAAACCGTTAGAAGCGGGCGGCGGCTAAGTCAACCGCCCGGCCATCCTGTTGAAAACTGTTATAAATCAAACGTATACACATATACCATCCCTGCAACCCGCTGGACTCATGCAGGTTGCGCCGCCAGCGCCGTTTTCTCCCGCCGGCGTTCGACCGAGGACGGGATGCGCAGACTCTCGCGGTATTTCGCCACAGTGCGTCGCGCGATATCGATATTGGCGTCCTTCAGCCGCGTTACAATGGCGTCGTCGGACAGGACCCCGTCGGCGCTCTCCTGATCGATCATCTGCTTGATCCGGAAGCGGACGGCTTCGGCCGAATGGGCTTCGCCGCCGGCCTGCGCGGCGATCGACGCGGTGAAGAAATATTTCATCTCGAACAGGCCGCGCGGGGTGGCCATGTACTTGTTCGAGGTCACGCGCGAGACGGTCGATTCGTGCATCCCGATCGCGTCGGCGATCGTGCGCAGGTTCAAGGGCCGCAGGTGCTCGACGCCGTGGGCTAGAAAGCCGTCCTGCTGGCGGACGATTTCGCCGGCGACCTTCAGGATCGTGCGGGCGCGCTGCTCGAGGCTCTTGGTCAGCCAGTTGGCGTTCTGCAGGCAGTTCGTCAGGAAGGACTTGTCGACCTCGTTGATCCGCGTCGCGTTCACCGTCGCCGCGTAGGTCTGGTTCACCAGCACGCGCGGCAGCACCTCGGTGTTCAGTTCGACGCGCCAGCCGCCGTCGGCGGCGGCCCGCACGATCACGTCCGGGGCGACCGGTTGCAGCGTTTCCCCGCCGAAGGCCCGGCCGGGCTTCGGATCCAGCCGCCGGATTTCGGCGACCATGTCGAGGATGTCCTCGTCATCGACGCCGCAGAGCCGGCGCAGCGTCGCGAATTCGCGCTTGGCCAGCAGCGGCAGGTTCGCGATCAGCGCCTGCATCGCCGGATCGTAGCGGTCGCGTTCGCGCAGCTGGATCGCAAGGCATTCCGCAAGATCGCGCGCCGCGATCCCCGAAGGATCAAATGTCTGGACGGTCTTCAGAACGCGTTCGACACGGTCGAGCGAGGCGCCGAGCCGGTCCGCGGTTTCGCCGAGGTCGTCGCGGAAATAGCCGGTCTCGTCGAGCGAATCGATCAGCGCCCGGCCGATCATTCTGTCGGTCGGATCGGCGCAGGCGATATTGAGCTGCTCGGCCAGATGCTCGGCGAGCGTGGGCTTGGCCGCCACATAGGCTTCGAGATTGGGCGCCTCCCCCTCGCTTGCGCCGCCGCCGGTCCCGCCGCCAGGCGCTCCGCCCGTCCAGGCGTCGGCGGACAGTCCGGCCTCCTCGCTGCTGGCGGCGGGGGCGGCAGGCGTCGGCGGCGCATCCGAGTCGAAGGCGTTGGACACGTCGGTGCCGAGGTCGGCCGAGAGTTGCCCGCTGTCGACGGCAAGTTCCGATCCTGCCCAGTCCGGCGCGTCCGCCGCCGCTTCGCCCCGCTGCTCGGATTCGGCGAACCGGTCGATCGCGGGCGCGGCCTCGGGACCGAGGTCGCGATCTTCCGCCCGTTCCAGAAGGGGGTTTCGGTCCAGTTCGTCCTGAACGAAGGCGGAAAGCTCGAGATGGGAGAACTGGAGCAGCTTGATGGCCTGCAGCAGCTGCGGCGTCATCACCAGGGCCTGGCCCTGCCGCATCATCAGCCGCGTGGATAAAGCCATCTGCTACACTCGAAACTGCCCCGGCGAATGGCTGGGGACCATTGCTGCGCCGCACAATGATATACGGCCCGCTTTTTGCTTCAAGCACTTTAGCGAAGGAAGGGCCGCTTGTAAGCGGCCCCTGTGGATTATCGCCGCAACGCGGTTAAGAGCGCGTCGCGCCCCCCAGCTAAATCCCTGTATGCGCGATATAACCCCGGTTGTGCGTCGGGCTGATGAGGATCTCGTTGACGCAGACGTGCTGCGGGGCTTCCGCCACATAGACGATAATGCCGGCGACATCGTCGGCCTGCAGCATCCGCGCCTGCTCTTCCGCCGTCGGCACGACCGGCCGGGACTTCAGGATCGGGGTCGCCACCTCGCCGGGACAGACGCAGCAGGCCCGCAGATTGTTCTTTGCATTCTCCATGTTGAACGATTCGGTCAGCGCCACGACCGCATGTTTGGAGGCGACATAGGCTGGCCCGGTCAGCGGCGAGACATATTTGCCGGCCCAGGACGACACGTTGACGATCGTCCCCTCCTTTTGCGCTTTCATGGCCGGAAGCACGGCGCGCATGCAATACATGAGCCCGTCGAGATTGATGCCGATGACCTGGTCCCAACCTTCGTTGGTCACATCCGGCCAGTTGCGCGCGCGCACGTTGATCCCCGCAGAATTCACCAGAAGGTCGATCCGGCCGAATTTTGCGAGAATCCTCTGCGCAGTTTCCTCGACGGCGGCGGCGTCCGACACATCCAGCGGCGCGGCCATGAGACGCGCGGCGTCCCTGCCCTTGCCGATCGCGCTCTTGATGACGGCCTCGACATTCTCGGCGCGCCGCGAGGTGACCGCGACCGACCAGCCGCGCGCCGCCAGCATTTCGACGCAGGATTGCCCGATGCCGGTTCCGCCGCCCGTGACCCAGGCCACGCGTCCATTGTAGCTCATGCTGTCCTCCCGTTTGTTGTCGGGACGATCGCACGGCGCAGGGCGCCGACCAAGGCGGGCGCCGGTCAGGGTCGCCATGCAGAACTGGCGTCACGAAAAAAAAGAGCCCGGCGCAGGCCGGGCTCTCGATGCTGTTCTGGGACCGCAGGTCAGTACTTTGCGACGACCGGCGCCGCTCCGAAACCGCCGAGCTTCCAGTTGAGGCCGACGCGGGCGGTCGAGACGCCGAGGCTGCGCACTTCGAGGTTCTGCACCATCGGCGCCGTCGCCGCGACATTGATGACGCCGCCGCCGCCGACCTGGACGCCGGCGTAGCGGGCGTAAAGGAATTCGCTGCGTACGCTCAGATTGTCGGTGATCGGATATTCGCCGCCGACGCCGAGCGTCCACCCGAGCTTGGTCTGTGTCGCCGAGCCATTCACGAGGCCGACGATCGGGAAGAAATTATTGCCCGAGCCCCAGCCGATCCGGCCATTCAGGCCGGCATAGGCGACGCCGCCCGTGACATAGGTGAGGGCGCCGTTGCCCATCGCATAACCCAGACGGACACGCGTCGAGCCATGCCAGTCGAGGCCGTAGCCGATGCTGCCGACGAGGCCCTGCGTGAAGCCCGGCTGGAAGTCGGCGAAGGTGGCGTCGCCGCGGGTCTTGGCGCCGCCCCACTGCAGGTCCGTCTCGACGCCGGCGACGATGCGATTGGCGAATTCGTAATTGTAGCCGACCTGGCCGCCGAACGAGAAGCCGGTCATGCCGAGCTTGGTGTGGATGCCCTGGGCCTCGAAGCCGAAGGCCGTCGGCTGGAACTGGTTCAATTGCGACTCGAGAACGCCCGCGCCGTAGCCGCCGTTCACGCCGAGATAAAGGCCTGTCCAGACCGGACGCGGGCCGGGCACGTCGGAGAACAAGCCAAGGAAGCCGCCGCCGGACGAGGCGATCACCGGCGCGCCGAACTTGTAGTTCAGGCCGCTGCGCAGCGTGTGCACGCCGACCGTATTGGACGCGATCGGGCCCGTACCCGATGCGCCGAATAGCGGGTTGTGCAACGTCGGCAGCGTGTAGGAGGCGCCGCCGTACTGGGCGTAGAGATACTCGGTCTTGAAGGTCAGGTTGCCGCCCAGCGCATATTCGAAGCCTGCGCCGACCGTCCAGCCGAGCTTGACCGAAGATCCTGCGCCGTCGACGATCGACGTGTTGCCGATGCCGAACGCATCGGTCGACCAGCGCGTATCGCCGGCGATCGCGGCATAGGCGACGCCGCCCGTGACGTAAGGCAGGAAGCGCGGCGTGACCGCATAGCCGAGCCGCAAGCGCGTCGTGCCGAACCAGTCGAGGCCGAAGCGCGCCCGGCCGGCGACCGTGTTGAAGAAGCCGGGGACGAGGTCGACATATTCGGCGCTCGCCCGCTTGCGCAGAACGCCGACCGAGAAGTCCGTCTCGACGCCGAGAACCACGCCGCTCGGCATCTGCCAATTGTAGCCGGCCTGTGCGCCGATGAAGAGGTCGCCGAACGGCAGCCGCGTCGTCATCTGCTGGAATTCCGGCGCGCCGACGCCGGCGGGGGCGAAGAAAGACCGCGTCGAGGAAACGTCGCCAGCCGAGGTGCCGCTGTTGAACCCGATGTAGAAGCCGCTCCAGGTCAGCAGAGGCGGATCGATCAGCGCAGCCTTGCGCGAGGGAAGATCGGCGGCGCTGGCGGCTCCAGCAAAAGCGAACGCACAAATGGCCACGCCAGAGGCAAGCAACGATTTCCGGGACATAAATGACGCTCCGATGAAACTTTGTGCACTCTGATCGGATGCGTCTGCGCGCAGCAAGCAAAACTAAACACGCGCTCTAGCTTGCTCGAAGTTTCGCCGCAAAGTGTGACACAACGGCCACTTTCCGTTGCGTGCGCGCACGCGTGTTTACATGCGGAAATCGTCGCCGAGATAAAAACGCCGCACATTCGGATCGGCGACGATCGCCTCCGGCGGGCCTTCCGTCAGAATGCGGCCGGCATGCACTATATAGGCGCGGTCGGTCATGCCGAGCGTCTCGCGCACGGAATGGTCGGTAATCAGCACGCCGATGCCGCGATGCTTGAGATGCCGCACCAGCCCTTGGATGTCTGCGACCGCGATCGGGTCAATGCCGGCGAAAGGCTCGTCGAGCAGCATGAAGGAGGGATGCCCGGCGAGCGCCCGCGCGATCTCGCAGCGCCGTCGTTCGCCGCCGGACAGCGCCACGGAGTTCACCTTGCGCAGCCGCTTGATGTCGAATTCCTCGAGCAGCGCCTCGAGTTCGTCCACCCGCTTGGCCGGATCCGGCTGCGCGATCTCCAGCACGGCGCGGATGTTGTCTTCGACGCTCAAGCCCCGGAAGATCGAGGGCTCCTGCGGCAGGTAGCCGATGCCGAGCCGCGCGCGGCGATACATCGGCAGCATGGTGACGTCGTGTCCGTCGAGTTCGATCAGGCCGGCGTCTGGCCGGATCAGGCCGGTGATCATGTAGAAGAGCGTTGTCTTGCCGGCGCCGTTGGGCCCCAGCAGGCCCACCACCTCGCCGCGGCGCAGGTAGAGGCTGACGTCCTCGATGACGCGGCGGCCCTTGTAGGACTTGCCCAGATGATGGATGCCGAGGACGTCTTCCTCGGTCGGAACGTCCGGCGAGCGCTCAAACGGCGGCGCAACCTTGTCCGTGCGCTCTGTCTCCCGCCGTCCCCCCGGCAAAAGATTCTTCAGCCGCGCGAAGAACCCCGCCTTCGGGGCGGGCTCGTCGCGGCGCTCATCCGAAGACGGCGGGTGGAGCGGGGCATGCAAGTCGAATGCGCCTCATTTTCCTGCTGCACAGGGCGTAGCCTGCGACGCGCGCCCATGCAACGGGCTAGGCCGCTGGCGAGGCGAGGACCGAGGCGCGCGACCATCGGCCTGGCCGGGCGCCATGCGGTTCTCGATCAGCCGCCCGGCTTCTTGGCGTCGCTGTCCTTGGGCGTCAGCACGGTGCGGGCGCGGCCGGTGACGGTCGCGCGGTTGGTGGCGAGGTCGTAGATCAGCTTGTCGCCCTGGGTGACCGTCGTTCCCTGCGTGAAGGTCACGTTGCCGATCAGGTACCACTTGTTTTCCTGCTTGTCGTAGACGCCGCTGTCGCCCGTGCCGACCTTGTCCTTCTGCGCGACCGTGACCGGCCCTTTCATCTCGATCCGGCGAACGCTGGAATCCGAAGATCCGCCCGCCGCCTTGTCGAGATATATGGTCATGACGGAGCCGCGCACCTTGGTCGGGCCTTGCGTCGCCAGCACGTTGCCGGTGTAGACGAGCTTGTTCTCCTTCTCGAACATTTCCAGCTTGGCGGCGTCCACCGTGTAGGGATCCTTGGCGCTGGCGCCTGGCAGCATGGCTGCGGCGGCGGGCGCAGCAGCCAGCGCGAGCAGAAGCGTGGAAAGAACCGCTGGTTTCACTGCGAAGTCTCCGGTTCGGCAGGCGCATCGGGCGTATTGTCGCGGAAGGTCGAGTGAACCGGGCCGATGAATTCGATTTTTCGGGTGGCGTCCTCGTAGGTCGCGCCGGCCGCCTCGATCCGGCCGTTCGACAGGTCGACCGTGACAGGCTGGCGCGATTCGAGGTTGGACGACCGCATGTCGGCGGACGCCTGCGTCAGCTTCATGTCGTACTGGCCCTCGTTGCGGACCCGGATCGCGCCCGAGAGTTCCAGCTTGTCGCTTTCGGCGTCGTAGCGCCCTTTGGCCGCCTGGATCACGGTCGTCGAGCCATCCTTCGAACCGAGCTTGGCGTCGACGGAGTCGAGTTCAAACACTTTGGGCTGCCGCGTGTCCTGTATGACCGTATTCGCCTTGATCTCGTAAGGCTGGCCGTCGATGCGATAGCCGGACAGGCGCGGCCGGTCCATCTTGATGCGCGTGCCCTCGAGCCCGACGCTGCCGACCGATAAGCCGCCGATCTGCAGCCGGTGGAGGGGATCAAAGACGACGATGAAGCCGATCAGACCGACGGCGCCGACGCAGACGGCGATGATCGCGCGCCGCAGAAACTGCACCCGCGCCGTGTGCCGGCCCGCGTCCACGAAGGCCGCAGGACGCCGTCCGCCGAAATCGGCGAAGGACGATCGCTCCTCGTATTGCGGCGATGTGTCGGACATCAGGGGTTCCAGTGGGGCGCAGGCAGGGCGCGCCCTTCAAACGCATGGCTTTGGCGAAGATAAGGCCACAGCGTGAACCAAATCCTATCCACGCGCCTATTCGTGGCTGAATATGTCGTTCTCGGGCCAGCCCATCAAGTCGAGCTTCGCCCGCGTCGGCAGGAAGCCGAAGCAGGACGCGGCCACTTCCGCGCGCCCTTCGCGCGCCAGCATCAGCTCCAGCTTTTCCCGGACGGCGTGCAGATGCAGCACGTCGGACGCCGCATAAGCGAGTTGGGCGTCCGACAGCGTGTCCGCGCCCCAGTCCGAGGATTGCTGCTGCTTGGAGATTTCCACGCCGAGCAATTCGCGCAAGAGGTCCTTCAGCCCGTGCCGGTCCGTATAGGTGCGCGCGAGCTTGGAGGCGATCTTGGTGCAATAGACCGGGCTCGTCATGACGCCGAAGCGGTTATAGAGCGCGGCAATGTCGAAGCGCGCGAAATGGAAGATCTTCACGATGGCGGGGTCGGCCAGCAGCGCCTCCAGCCGCGGCGCGCGCGTTTGGCCTTTCGCGATCCGCACCACATCCGCCGAGCCATCGCCGCGCGAAAGCTGGACCACGCACAGCCGGTCGCGATGCGGATGCAGCCCCATCGTCTCGGTGTCGATGGCGACAGAGACCCCGAACGTGACGTCAGCCGGCAGGTCGCCCTCGTGGAAACGGATGGTCATGAACAGCCCCGGTGGAAGATGTCTGGCGGTCTAGCAAGGGCCGGGCGGCTTGTCGAATGGCGGTCCCGAAGGGATTCGAACCCCTGACCTTCGGTTTAGGAAACCGCTGCTCTATCCTGCTGAGCTACGGGACCGGCAGGGCCTTCATTGCCGCAATTCGCCGGAAAAGCAAAGCCGCGCCGCGGTGGGGTCGATGGGTCGCTTGCTCAAATCATTTCTGGCGGGGCTCGCCGGCACGCTGGCGCAGATGATTCTGAGCTTCCTGAAAGTCCGGCTCGGCATCCTGCCCGAATTCCAACCGTACGAGCATTTTCAGCGCGCGTTGCAGGCAGCCACGGGCGCGGCGGTCTCGCCATGGCTGACTTACGCACTCACATTCGTCAACGGCGCGCTGATCTGGGGCTTCGTCTTCGCGCGCATCTACACGCACTTGCCGGGGCGCGACTGGCTGCGCAAGGGCCTGTTCTTCGCGCTCTGCGCCTGGATCGGCTCGGGCCTTCTGCTCCTGCCCTTCATGGGCCTCGGCCCCTTCGCGCTGCGCGCCGGACTTGGTGTTGGTCCCGCGCTCTTCATGGCCGCGGGCCTGACCATCTATTCCTGCGTCATGAGTTTCGCCTACCACGCGCTTGTTGGCGATGGCCGCAAGCCCGCGCGCCCTTGACGCCCGCCGTCCCGCCCGTTCAATTGTCCGACCAAAACGGGAGACAATGATGAAGGCCGCCGTCCTCACCGCCATCAACCAGCCGCTCGAAATCCTCGATCTCGAGCTCGATCCGCCGAAGGCCGGCGAGGCGCGCGTGAAGATGAAGGCGTCCGGCGTCTGCATGTCCGACTGGCACATGATGAACGGCGACTGGCCGGCCAAGCTCCCCCTCGTGCCCGGCCACGAGGCCGCGGGCATCGTGACGGAGGTCGGCGCCGGCCCCTCGCATGTCTCCGTCGGCGATCACGTCATCTTCTCCTTCTCCTCGCATTGCGGCCATTGCCGCTACTGCAACTCCGGCAAGTCGGTGCTCTGCAACGGCCATTCGGCGCCGGGCTTTCTCATGCCCGACGGCACCACGCGCATGAAGTTCAAGGCCGAGCCGGTCTATCAGATGGCGCGCATCGGCACCTTCCGCGAGGAGGTCGTCTGCTCGCTCGAGAACCTCGTGCCGATCCGCAAAGACCTGCCCTGGACGATCGCCGCCATCATCGGCTGCTCGGTGGCGACCGGCGTCGGCGCGGTCTATCGCGCCGCCAAGGTG
>CAMFKC010000029.1 GCA_945956975.1 uncultured Methylocystaceae bacterium
CGCTTGCCCTGTTCGGCATTCTCATCGTCGCGGCCGCGGGCGCGGTCGCGTGGATCGCGGCGCCCGGAAGCACGCCGGGCGACGGCAGCGTAAAGTCGCGCGTGATCGCGCTGCTGCCATCCGCCGCGCAGAAGGCGCTGCACGTCGCGCCTGCTCCCACGGCCGAGACCAAGCCTTCGGAGACGCCCGCCGCGAGCGATTCCAAACCGGCGGCCAGCGCCGAAAAGCCGCAGACCGAGGGCGCAGGCTCAACCGAGATGGCCAAGACCGAGACGCCGAAGACCGAGACGGCCAAGCCGGGCGTGACGGCGCCGGTCGAACCGAAGTCCGAAGCGTCGAAGGCGGAGCCAGCCCCGACTGCCGCTGCCGAGCCGAAAGCCGCAGACCCCGACGCAAGCAAGACAGCGCAGCAGTCCGGGCAAACGAGCGCCGCGGCCGCGCCGGCCCCCGGCGCCGCGCCCGTAGCCGCCGTCGACGCCCGCGCCCTCGAGGATGTGTCGGTGAAGATCGACGCCGTGCAGGCCAAGACAAGCGCTCTCCAGACCAAGCTCGACGCCGCGCTTGGCCGCATCGACGACCTTCAGTCCAAACTCGAGCTGGCGCAGGGCAAGATCGAGCTTGCGCAGAGCAAGTCCGATGCGGCTGCCGCGTCGGACGCATTGGCGCAGGCGACCCAGCGCATCGAAGCGCTGACGCAGAAGCTCGCCGCAATCGAGCAGAAGCTCGAACAGCCCAAGACGGACACGCGCGCTCCGCAGGCGCGTGAAAACAGCGCCGCGCAGTCGGGCCGGGAATTCGCCGCTTCGCGCGCCGTGGTCGCGCAAGCGACGACCGAGGCCCTGCGCGCCGGCGCGCCGCTCGGCGACGATCTCGCCGCGCTCAAGGGGCTCGGCGTCGTCGACGACAAGATCGCGGATCTCACCGCCTACGCCAAGACCGGCGCGCCGACGGTCGCGCAACTCACCCAGCAATGGCGCGGCCTGCGCGACAAGGTCGTGGCGCTCGACGCGCCGCCGCCGGGCGCGAGTTTCTCGGACAAGCTGCTCGCAAGCGCCAAGGGCGTCTTCCGTGTCACCTGGTCGGGGCAGGGCGCGCAGAACTCGATCGGGGCTACCGCGAACCGCGTCGACGCGGCGCTGCAGAAGAACGATCTCGCAGCCGCGGTCGCGGCATGCGAGGATTTCCCCGCCGTCGCCAAGAACCTCGTCGCCGATTGGCAGAAGGCCGCCGCTGCGCGGCTGAAGGCAGACGCTGCGGCGCGCGCCTTGCTGTCCGAATCCATTTCCGCCATCGGGCGGTCGTCCCAGTAAGCCGAAGGGCCGCGTAGCATGTGGCGTCTCATTGTATTTCTGGCCCTGCTGGCGGCCATCGCGTTCGGCGTCGCCTGGCTCGCCGATCAGCCTGGCGAAATCACGCTGGCCATCCCCAATCTGGTGACGGTGAGGACCTCTCCTTTCGGCGCGGTCGGCGCGGTGCTGGCGACGTCCGTCGTCATCTCCATTCTCTGGAGCCTGTTCCGGCTCGTCTTCCGGCTGCCGTCGATCTTCAATTACGCCCGTCATGCGCGCCGCCGCCGCAAGGGATACGAGGCGTTGACGCGCGGCATGGTGGCGGCAGGCGCAGGCGATGCGCGCGCTGCGCGGAAGGCCGCCAACGAAGCGTCGCGTCACCTGCCGAAGGAGCCGCTGTCGATGCTCCTCAATGCGCAGGTGGCCCAGCTTTCAGGCGACCGCGGCGCAGCCGAAGCGGCCTTCGCAGCTATGGCGAAGCGCGAGGAGACGAAGCTGCTCGGCCTGCGCGGGCTCCACATCGAGGCGCAGCGGCGCGGCGACGAGCAGGCCGCCGATCTTTTCGCGCGCGAGGCGCATCGCATTGCCGCCCTGCCATGGGCGGGCGAGGCCGTCGTGTCGTCGCAGGCCGCGCATTCCGACTGGGAAGGCGCGCTCGCCACCGTGGAAGCGAATGCGCGCGCGAAGTCGATCGACGTGGCGACTGCGCAGCGCCAGCGCGCCGTGCTCGAGACGGCAATCGCGCAGGAGCGCGAGCTGACCGATCCCGAGGGCGCCCTCAAGCTTGCCACCACCGCGGTCAAGCGCGCGCCCGATCTCGTGCCGGCGGTGGCGCTCGCCGCGCGCCTCCTGACGCGGCGCGGTTCGCTGCGCACGGCGGCGAAGATGATTGAAAAGGCCTACGTGCGCGAGCCGCATCCCGACCTCGCCGATGCCTATCTCGACATGCGGCCCGGCGATTCCAATTCCGACCGCTACGCGCGCGCGAAGACGCTGGCGCGGCTCGTTCCGGAGCATGTCGAATCGCGTCTCATTCTGGCCCGCGCCGCGCTGGCGGCGCGCGAGTTCGACGAGGCGCGCAAGACGATGGCGCCGCTGGTGAGCGCGGATGCGCGCCCGAGCGTGCGCGTCTGCCTGATGATGGCCGATATCGAGGAAGCGCAGTTCGGCGAATCCGGCGGCCTGCGAGAGTGGCTCGCCCGCGCCTCGCGCGCGCCGCGCGATCCCGCGTGGATCGCCGATGGCGTGGTCTCGAGCCGCTGGGCGCCGGTTTCGCCGGTCACCGGAAAACTCGACGCCTTCCGCTGGACGACGCCTGTCGAGCAGATCGGCCTCGCGCCGCCGGAGCCGACGCTCGCGCCGGTCGCGCGCAATGTGGAGCCGATCGAGGCGCTGGAGCCGGAGCAAGAGATCGAGACGATCGAAGCGCTTCCCGCGCCCGCGCCGGAGGAAAAGCCCGCGCCTGTCGTCGCCGAGGCCGCGCCTGCGCCTGCGCCGGCTGCGCGCCCGGTCATCTTCCCGCTGTCCACATCGCCGGACGATCCCGGCGCCGAACCCGAAAGCGAGCGCCGCCGCGCTTATTGAGCGCGGGGCGATTTTGCGCTTGCCGCTCGCCTGGCGGCAGGCGAGACTTTCCACGTCGTCGCGCGCATGTCGCGCTTCAGCGGGGAAGCGGATGAAATTCGGCGCGGTCGCATGGGCCCTCGGCTGTCTCGCCCTGGCGGGCGCAGCGCACGCGGAAGACCTCAAGCCCGAGCAGATCGGCGTGGAGCGCGTGTCCGCGGGCATGAAGCGCGTCTATGTGCTCGACCCCGTGCTGCCGCACATGGTGGATGGCCGCGTCTACGTTCTCGACGCAAAGGACCTGTCGCTCAAGGGCATGATGGAATCGGGCTTCGCCGGCATGATGGCGGCCGCGCCCGACAAGAAGCGCGTATATGTCGCCGCCAGTTTCTACGAGCGTCTCACGCGCGGGCCGCGCACCGACGTGATCCAGGTGTTCGACGACGAAACGCTGAAAGTCGTCGACGAAATTCCCGTGCCGCCGCTGCGCGCGCAGGCGCTGCCCTACCGCAACCTGTTCCAGCTCAATTCCGACGGCACGATGATCTTCGTGCAGAACGCGACGCCCGCGACATCGGTCACCGTGGTGGACATTGCGTCGAAGAAGAATTTCGAAGCGCAGGGTCCGGGCTGCTACGGAATCTATCCCGCCCTGTCCAATCCGCTGCGCTTCGCCACGCTGTGCGGCGATGGCGCGGCGACGACCTACACGATCGCCGCCAACCGCAGCTCCGCGCAGTTGAAGAGCAGCGCGAAATTCTTCGATCCGCAGGGCGACGCGCTCTACAGCAACGGCGAGCGCGCCCGCGATGGCTACATGTTCATGAGCTATTCCGGCAAGCTGACGCAGCTCGCGGTGGACGGAGACAGCGCGGTCGCGCAGCCCGCCGGCGACGTGGCGGAAGGCCAGAAGGGCTGGGCCCCCGGCGGCTTCCAGCCTTTCGCGCTGGATGCGAAGGCGGGCCTCGTCTACGCGCTGATGCACGACAATGCGGTGGAAGGCAGCCACAAGGCGCCGAGTGTCGAGATCTGGACTTATGATCTCGCCGCGAAGAAGGTTGTCGCGCGGTCGCCCGTCGCGGGGCTGATCGGCGTGACCGCGTCGCAGGCCGAGGCCAACGTGCTGTTCGGGATCGACGGAGTCACTAACCGCATCGTGCGGCTCGCCGTCGATCCGCAAAGTCGCGCGGTCACGCAGTCGGCCGAGATCAAGCTCGGCGAGACGGCGGCGCTGATCGAGGCGCCGCGATGAGCCTTGCCGTCGATCCCTTCGTGCAACTCGTCGCGGCGGGCGCCATCGCTGTCGTTTTCGCGCGCGCGGTGGTGGAGAAATCCTCCGACTTCGTCGTCTATGCCGCGACGCTGCGCGACTACCGGCTGATCCCGGAAGGGCTCGCGCCCTTCGTCGCGGTCTGTCTCTTCGTGGCCGAGATTTCCGTCGTCGCCTGTCTCGTCATGCCCGAGACGCGCGGCTTCGGCGCGCTCTGCGCGATGGCGCTGCTCGGCCTCTATGGGCTCGCCATGTCGCTCGCGCTGCTGGCCGGCCGCGAGGAGATCGAATGCGGCTGCGGCGGGCAGGGGCAGATCGTCTCCTGGGCGCTGGTGGCGCGCAACGGCGCCCTGATCGCGGCCGCCGCGCTGATGCTCGCGCCCGAGGCGTCGCGCACGCTCACGTGGTTCGACGATGCGCAGATCGTCTGCGCCATTCTCGTCTTCTGGCTTGCGCTGGCGATTGCCGAAAAGGCGATCGAGTCGCAGGCAGCCGTGCGCCGCCTGCGCGCGCAAAGCTTTCTGTGAGGGCCGATGGACGGTCTGGTCATCGCGGTATCGGTTCTCTGGGTGCTCGTCCTCGTTCTCGCGGTCGCCGTGTTCGCGCTCGCGCGGCAGGTGGGCGTTCTCTTCGAGCGCGTCGCGCCGATGGGCGCGCTGATCACCGATTCCGGTCCGCGCGTCGGCGAGGCCTCGCCGCGCTTCGACCTGACTGCGCTCGACGGCCGCGCCATCTCCGTCGGCGCGAAGGCTGCGCACGCGCAGCTCCTGTTCTTCGTCTCGCCGACCTGCCCGGTCTGCAAGAAACTGCTGCCGATCCTGAAGTCGGTATCTGCGAGCGAGAAGTCCTGGCTCGACGTGGCGTTGGCGAGCGACGGCGAGGAGGCCGCGCATCGCGCCTTCGTGAAAGACCGCCAGCTCGATCAATTCCCCTACCTGCTGTCGCGCGATCTCGGCGTCGCCTATCGCGTCAGCCGGCTGCCCTATGGCGTGCTGATCGACAACGAAGGCGTCGTGCGCGCCAAGGGGCTCGTCAACAATCGCGAACAGCTCGAGAGCCTGTTCAATGCGCGCGAACTCGGCCACGATTCCGTGCAGGCCTATGTCGACGCCGTCAGCGGCGCCCGGTGAGGAGAGACATGTCCGATCCCTTTTCCAAGCTGATGGGCGTCTTCGACCGGGCCGCGGAACATGCGGCGCGCAAGTCGGCGCAGATGATCGGGCGGCGGTCGCTGCTCTCCTCGCTGGGCACGATGCTGGTCGGCGGCGCGGCGCTGCCGATGTTGCCGTTCGACCGTTCGGCCCATGCGCAAGGGGCGGCGCCCACTGCCGCGCCGACAGCGGAGAAGACCGACACGGATTGCGAATACTGGCGCTATTGCGCGCTCGACGGCTTTCTCTGCTCGTGCTGCGGCGGCAGCCTCACCTCATGCCCGCCGGGAACCGAGCCTTCCACCGTCACCTGGGTCGGCACCTGCCAGAACCCGAAGGACGGCAAGGACTACATGGTTTCCTACAACGATTGCTGCGGCAAGACGACCTGCGGTCGCTGCCTCTGCAATTCCAACGTGCGCGAGCGGCCGGGCTACCTGCTCGGCGTGCACAACGACATCAACTGGTGCATGGCCAACCAGCCGAGCATGTATCATTGCACCGTGTCGGTGATCGTCGGCGTCGCGGGCTGATTTCGCCTTGCGCGGAATGCTCGCCATCGTGATGTGTGTTTGCGCTGCGCCTGTTGCGGCCGAAACCAGCGCACATGGCCTCTACATGCTGCATTGCTCGGGCTGCCATGGGCGCGACGGTGCGGGCTCGAAGGCGGGCCGCGTGCCCCCATTTTCCGGCATTGTCGGCCATTTCGCTGGCGAACAGGAAGGACGACGCTATCTCGTGCTGGTGCCGGGCGTTGCGAGTTCGGGCCTTTCGGATGCGGATACGGCGCGCGTGCTGAACTATGTGATCGGGGAATGGGGCGATGGCGTCGCGCGCCCCGGCTATTCGATGGCGGAAGTCGGCGCGATCCGGCAGTCGCGCGTCGACGACATCGTGGCGCTGCGACGCAGGATCGTCGATGGTCTCGCGCAGCGCGGCGTCCGCGTCTCCTACTGAGGCTAGTTATTTGGCGACCGGTCTTCTCGCGCTTCTCGACGATATTTCGGTGATTGCAAAGGCGGCTGCGGCTTCCATCGACGATGCGCTCGGGCAAAGCGCGATCGCGGGCGCGAAGGCCGCAGGCGTCGTTATCGACGACGCGGCGGTCACGCCGGGCTTTGTCGCGGGCCTCGATCCGAAACGCGAGTTGCCGATCGTCGGCAAGATCGCGCTCGGCTCGCTGCGCAACAAGCTGGTGTTCCTGCTGCCCGCGGCGCTCGCGCTCGATTCCTTTGCGCCCTGGGCGGTCGAGCCGCTGCTTATGCTCGGCGGCGTCTATCTCTGCTACGAGGGCGCCGAGAAGGTCGTCGGACGCCTGCTGGGCAACAGCGAGGGTGAAGAGGACGCGCCGGACGCCGCCAGCCCGGCGTTCGAGAAGCAGCGGGTCGCCGGCGCGATCCGCACCGATTTCATCCTGTCCGCCGAAATCATGACCATTGCGCTCGCCAGCATCGAGGCGCGGAATGTCTGGACGCAAGCGCTTTCGCTGGCGCTGGTCGGCATTCTCATGACGATCGGGGTCTACGGCGCAGTCGCCCTTCTGGTGAAGGCCGATGATGTCGGCCTCGCCATGGCGCGCGGCGCGAAAACGGGAGCCGGACGCAGCGTCGGGCGTGGACTCGTGCGGCTCATGCCGACGATCATGGCCGTCCTGGGCGTCGTCGGCGTCGCGGCGATGATCTGGGTCGGGGGCGGCATATTGACCCACGGGCTCGCCCATTACGGCGTCATGCAGCCCCAGGCGGCGGTCGATTGGGTCGCCGGTTTCGGCGCGCGACTTCCGGTCGCCAGCGCCGCCGCGGCCTGGGCGGGCTCCGCCGCGGCTTCCGGCGTTTTCGGATTGCTCGTGGGGACGTTGGCGGTCGTGGTCGCCCATTTCGGCGTCGGCCCCCTCCTGCGTCTGGCGCGCGGATCGACAAACCGCAGTCATTGAGCATTGACCGTGCCGGCCATCTGCCCATCTAACCGTGTTGCACCGCAACCGAAGCGGTGGCAATAAAGCCGATCTCTGGTCCCTTCAGGAGTGTTCGATGACAGCGGCCGCCCTCGAAAAGCACGCGCCCTCGCAGGATCTCTGGCTCGACGAGGCCGAGGCCGCCCTGAAATCGGTCGAAGGCTTCTATGCCGACGCCGCGGAAGCGGTGCGCAAGCTCGTCTCGAAGGACGGCAAGATTTCGTCCGCCCTGTTCGAACGCGAACAGCACGCCGCCCACGGGCTGTCGTGGCTCGCGACCTACGTTCAGGCTGTGCGCGAAATGATCGCCTACGCCCGTCGCATCGAGGCCGAAGGCAAGCTCGGCGAAACCGAGACGCTGCTGACCCGCATCGGCCTGTCTGAATATATCGCGCAGATCTTCGGCGGCATTCCGATGAGCCAGGGCGAAATGGTGCGCCCGTCCGATTTTGGCCTGACCGCCGAGCAGGTCGCGAAGCGCCGCACCGCTGCGATCGAGAGCGTGATCGCCTCGGGCAACACGACCGCCAACCGCGCGCGCCTCGCCGATCTCATCGACCATGCTTCGGCGTCGGCGACCGTCGGCGACGCGGGCCTCGACGAGACCCTGATGGCGATCCGCGAGGAAGTGCGCAAATACGCGGAAGCCGAAGTGACGCCGCATGCGCACGAATGGCACCTGAAGAACGACTACATCCCGCTCGACGTCATCAAGGGCCTCGCCGACCTCGGCGTGTTCGGCATGACGCTGCCGGAGGAATTCGGCGGCATGGGCCTCGGCAAGATCGCCATGTGCGTCGTCACGGAAGAATTGTCGCGCGCCTACATCGGCGTCGGCTCGCTCGGCACGCGTTCGGAGATCGCTGGCGAGCTCATCATGTGCGGCGGCACGGAAGAGCAGAAGGCGGACCTCCTGCCGAAGATCGCGTCGGCTGAAATCCTGCCGACGGCAGTGTTCACCGAGCCGAATACCGGCTCCGACCTCGCCTCGCTGCGCACCCGCGCGGTCAAGGAAGGCGACGTCTACAAGGTCTACGGCAACAAGACCTGGATCACGCATCCCGTGCGCGCCGACCTGATGACGCTGCTCGTGCGCACCAATCCGAACGAGCCGGGCTACAAGGGCCTGTCCATGCTGCTCGCGCGCAAGCCGCGCGGCACGGACGCCGATCCCTTCCCGGCGCAGGGCATGACCGGCGGCGAGATCGAGGTGCTCGGCTATCGCGGCATGAAGGAATTCGAGATCGGCTTCGACGGGTTCGAGGTCAAGGCCGAGAACCTGCTCGGCGGCGAAGAGGGCCAGGGCTTCAAGCAGCTCATGCAGACCTTCGAGGGCGCGCGCATCCAGACGGCGGCGCGCGCTGTCGGCGTCGCGCAATGCGCGATGGATCTGGCGCTGCGCTACGCCAAGGAGCGCGTGCAGTTCGGCAAGGCGCTGATCAACTTCCCGCGCGTCTCCGACAAGATCGTGATGATGGCGGTCGAGACCCATATCGCCCGCCAGATCACTTACTTCTCCGCGCGCTCCAAGGACGAGGGGCGCCGCTGCGACCTCGAGGCCGGCATGGCGAAGCTGCTTGCCGCGCGCGTCGCCTGGGCGGCCGCGGACAATGCGCTGCAGGTGCACGGCGGCAACGGCTTCGCGCTGGAATATCCGGTGTCGCGCGTGCTGTGCGACGCCCGCATCCTCAACATCTTTGAAGGCGCGGCGGAGGTTCAGGCGATGGTGATCGCGCGCCGCCTGCTCGAAGGCGGCAACTGATCCTACTGGTCGGCTCGGGCCTTGTCCGAGCCGTCGAGGCGCGGCGCGCTGCGGGCGAGCGAACTCGCCCCGGACAGCGCTGCGCCGGCGCCGCTCGCGGCCACGCTTCCCGCCGTCGAGACGGCGCTCACGCCCGCGGAGCCCACGGCGCCGACAACGGACACGAGGGCGCAGCCAGAGGCCGCGTGAGCGCTCGCAAGTGCGAGCAGGGCGTAGACGAATCGCATTCCCGCATAGTGCAAGCTTGGCGTTAGCAATTCGCCAACGCTGCCGGTCAGCGCGCGCCTGCGTCCTTGCGCGGCGTCATCGCCCTTTCGCCGGTTCGCGCGTTGAATCCTTCGCAAACAAGAAGGAGAGAGCGATGAATCTGGTTCGCATCCACAACAAGGCGTGGGTTCTCGTCGGCGACGGCCGCAAGGCGCTGTTCCTGCGCAACGAAGGCGACGCAGATCTTCTCGACCTCCGGCGCGCTTCCGTTCGGCTGGACGACAATCCGGCGACGCGCGAGCAGGGGACGGATGCGCCGGGCCGCTCGATCAACAGCGTGGGCGGCGCGCGTAGCGCCGTCGAAGCGACCGACTGGCACGATCTCGCCGAGCATCGCTTTGCGGAAAGCGTCGCCGCCGAGATCGACGAGGCTGTGCGCACAGGCCAATGCAGGGAGATCACCCTGGTGGCCCCTCCGAAAGTGCTCGGCGACCTGCGCAAGAGCCTGCATGGCGAGACGCTGAAACATGTGATGGGCGAGGTCGCGAAGGACCTGACCCACCACCGCATCGGCGACATCGAGCAAATCCTCGTCAAGCTCGGCAAGGTCTGAGCGCGGCGCGCAAAAAAAACGCCCGGCCGCGAGGCCGGGCGTTTCTTGGATACGGGTGGCTACGATCAGTAGCGCGCCACGACCGGGCCGCCCCAGTTGAAGCGGTAGTTGACGCCGGCGCGCAGAACGTGGTCGGCGGTCTTGATGCTGACGGGCGTCGGCAGGAGCGTCACCGAATTGGTGTAGCCGATGCCCTTCGAGCCGAGGTCCGCATAGAGATATTCGCCCTTCACCGACCAGTTGTTGGTGACGGCGAATTCCGCGCCGGCGCCGACCGTCCAGCCAGCCTGCAGGTTGGCGGAGCCGTTGCGGAAGCCGGCGACGCCGAGAGGCAGCGAGACGATGGCGTTGGGGGCGGCGGCGTTGCCATAGGCGAGACCGCCGGTGACGTAGATCAGCGCGCGGTCGAAGCCATAGCCGAGGCGGCCGCGGACCGTGCCGAGATAGCCGTCATTGGTGGAGGAAGAGGCGCTGAAGGGCGGGGTGACCGTGGCCTTGGTGCGGTAGTCCAGATCGGTCTCGACGCCGATCACGACGCGGCTGGCCGTCTGCCAATTGTAGCCGAGCGTGCCGCCGATCAGGCCGCCGCCGCCGCCGAGCTTGCCGCTCACGCCAGCGATCGTATCCATGCGGGAATTGTTGATCCAGCCGCCGCCGTTCAGACCGACGTAGAGGCCGGTCCAGGTGAAG
>CAMFKC010000030.1 GCA_945956975.1 uncultured Methylocystaceae bacterium
GCCCCAGATCTTCTTGTATGACATCGCCGCGGGAACGTGGTCGCACACGCCGTTCTCGTTCTCGGTCGACCCGTCCAACGCGATCCGGCAACCATTCTGGAACTTCTCGCTCGGATCGGCGATCGGCATGGTACCGAGCGCTCGATCGGGCACCATCACCGTCACATTCTCATCGCCGGTCCTGTCGCCGGGCCATCTTGGCACATTCTTTCGATATGCCGAGCGGCAAATGCAGTTGATCAATATCCTCAGCCCTACCCAGGCCGTAGCGAACGTCGCCGAGGAGCTCCCGCCGAGCTTCGTCGTCGCGATGGACAACGTTGCCGGCCTGCAGATCGGTGATGTCGTGGAGGGCGTTACCAGTGGCGCTAAGGGACAGGTCGGCGCGATTGTGGGGCTCGATGTCTACGTGCTCGTGACCAAGAATTGGTCAGGCTTTCAGTCGACGGAAACAGTCGCCGGCCCCCGATCGAAAATGAAGGTCACTGCCACCGCCGTCGCGGCACCGTTGGAGACGCTGCAGTGGGATGAGGCGCTAATGTCCGACTTTCGCGGCTGGCCGGGTTGCGTCTCGAAAGACGTTCAGCGGATCATTTTCTGTAACCTAAAGCAGTTGGGTTCGGCGGTTTGCTGGTCCGCCACCGGGACACTGAACGATTTCCGTGTGGGCGCCGACAAGGAAGATGCGATCTTCGAGTACGTGCCGGAAAACTGCTCGGTACTGGATGTTGTAGGGGGCGCCGACGAGTTCGTTTTCACCGACAAGGGCGTCTATTATGTGCCTGTCTCGGCTTCGAACCCGCTTATCCCTGGCTCGATCGACTTCAGGCTGATTTCCGACGACCCTTCATCCGATATCCGGCCGCGGTCCACGACTGAGGGTCTGGTGTTCATCAACAGCTCACGGTCTCGCGTGTTCGCCATCATCGGAACCGGGCAAACGGCGCGGCCTTATGTGGTCGAGGATCTATCCGAATATCACTCCGACCTTATTCGTTCCCCGTCCTCGTTGGCGGCGTCCGCGGCCGATGTTTCGACACCGGAACGCTATCTCTATGTCGGCAACGCGGACGGGACACTGGCCGTCGCTCGGTACCAGAAGGCCCCGACGCAGCGTGGTTGGGTCGGCTGGGTTCCTTGGGATGGGGCTGGAGCGGTTGAGTGGGTCTCGTCCAGCGGGGATAGCGTGCTGGTGACCGCGCGCTATCAGACGGGATCGGGCATGACGCGGTTCGTGGAGGTCTTCGACGACAGTCTGTTGCTCGATGCTTCTCAGGCGCTTGCGACCGAGACGGGCGGCGACGCGCTCGATCTGGGTTCGGGCGCTTATCTGGAGCTATCGGCAGGCGATCCCCTGATGCTCGACAGTTCCTATTCGTTCGGTTGGGCCGCGGGAACACAGCTCAGCGTCGAGCGGAATGGCTGGTACCGGGGAGACTATACCGTTGGTGAGGATGGCTCGCTCTCAGATGTGATCCCGGTCGAGAACACAGTCGGCATGAACGGCGGCTTCAATTTCGAGGTAGAGGTCGAACCGTTCGTGCCGCATGCGGATGCTGGTCCGTCGCGAAAGCAGCGCCTCCGCCCACGCCGGCTGAAACAAGTTGCCGTCACCGTGCAGCGCACGCAGGCCATTCGCGTTGGCGATTATCTGGTGCCGTACTATCGCTCGGGTGAGAACGAGGAGCTGGCGCCGCCGCTGCGCGATGAAGTGTACCGCACGCGGCTGCCTGGGCGCGGCTTCGACCCGCGGTGGAGCCTCAAGCAGGAACTGCCGGGCGCGCTGACGATCCTGGAGATGACGACAGAAGTCACGATCTAGCCGATGTGCGGTGCGGCGGGGCTCGTCTCGCCGCAGTTTCAGCCTGTCGATTTCCCGAGAGGACATGATGGGCGCCGCAGCAGCACCGGCAATGGCGGGAATGAGCATCCTTGGTAAGGGGATGGAGATCGTCGGGGGCATATCCCAGGGGATTCAAGCCAAAACTGCCGCTCAGGTCGAGTCCGTCAAGCTGAAGATGGCAGCCGAGGCGGGCAAGGTCCGAGCTATCCAGACTGATGCGGCCTATCGCGACGACCTCAACAACACCCTGCAGAACATCGGCGCGATCAGGTCGGCGCAGAACGTCGGGTTCGATTCCCCGACTTCCTTTGCGATCTACGACAAAGCGCAATCGCTCAGCGACAACGCCCGCACGGTCGCCGTCTCGAACGAGCGGCTGAAGGCCTTGGGGCTGGAAGGCGACGCCGCTGCAGCGTGGAAGCGTGGCGAGATGGCCCGGACCACGGCGACACTCGGGCAGGCCAAGAACATCCTTAGCCTCGGCCAGCAGATCGCCGGCATGAAATTCGAGTAAGCGCGCATGGTCGATATTCTCGAAGCCTCTGGCGCTCGCCGTCCTCAGCCGGGTCTCGCTGCCACGCCGACTTCGCAAATTAGCGCCGAGCGGATGGTGCAGCCCTATACCGACCTGGCGAAGGCGCTGGGCGCTGCCGGTCAGGCCCTCGACGAGGCTTCTGCGCCCTTTCATCAGGCCGAGGGCGCGAAAGCCGTCACCAAGGACGCGGATGGCAATCTGCAGGTCCAGTGGCGCGCCGAATTCACCAGCGGCGACAAGCTCTACAATGCGGCCGCGCGGCAGGCTGCCCTCGCCTCAATCAAGACAGATGTTTCGTCCGAGCTGCTGCAGCTCCGCAACCAGTTTGATGGGCGCCCGGCGGAATTTCAGGCTGCTGCGAAGGAGTACGTGAAGAACAAGGGCAAGGGCGGTGACGCGCTGCTGCGGCCCTTCGTGCAGGACGAAGCCGATCGGCAGGCCAGTCAGTATTTCGAGGGGCTCGTCTCGGCGAAGCACGATCTCGACATGCGA
Source organism: uncultured Methylocystaceae bacterium (assembly GCA_945956975.1). Lineage (GTDB taxonomy): Bacteria > Pseudomonadota > Alphaproteobacteria > Rhizobiales > Beijerinckiaceae > JAJXWB01. Next base: position 2,871 of record CAMFKC010000030.1, read on the forward strand.
AATGCCTTCAACTCGCTCGTCGACCGGCGGAAGCTCGTCGCGGACAACCTGGAGGCGCTGGCGGCGAACGGCGGCACCGACACTGACGAGTTCAAGCGGGCGCGCGACGAGTGGAAGGATCTCGGCGCGCAGCTCTCAGCGAACCCGAAATTCGCCTATAACGCTGAGAAGGACAATTTCGACACCCAGCGGCTCGATACGCGGCTGAAAGGCGAAAGCATCGCGTCGATGACGCGGCGCATCCTGGGCGACCAGGGCGTGGACGCAGCGCGCAAGTTTGTGCAGGGCGCCTTCGATGACAACACGCTGGCGATGGACGCCAAGGAGCGCCGGACGTACCGGAACCTGGCCGAGAGCGTCATCAACGAGCGCTCGAAGGAATTGGCGACGGCACGCCGGGAGGTGCAGGCCGAGGGCCGCGAGATGCTGGCCGGGCTGAAGAACGGCGTTGAGGTCGACGATCAGTCCTTCGACGACTTCCTGACCCGAGCCTCTCAGGCCGGCGCGGCGAACACTGTCCGGCAGCTCGTGCAGACGCGCGCGGCGAAGCAGCAGTGGAAGATGTTCGAGAGCCTGCCGACCGTCGAGCGCGTCGGGTTCGCCCGGCAGGCGATCACCGGCGCCGGTGCGCCCGGCATGGATCGGCTGGTGCAAGCCGTCATGGGGCAGGAGTCGAGCTTCAACCCGCTGGCGGAATCGAACAAGGGTGCCTCGGGTCTCATGCAGATCATGCCTGGCACGGCGCGCGAGCTGGCGGCCGGTCTCGGCATCCGCGACCTCCAGGGTAAGAGCGACGAGGAGATCAAAGCCTGGCTCAAGGCAAATCCGCAGCAGAACGTGCAGATGGGCTCCGCCTATCTGGCGCAGAACCTGCGGCGCTTCGGCGGTGACGTGCAGTCTGCGCTCGTCGCCTACAACGCCGGCCCGGGCGTGGCGCAGGAGTGGATCGCCGCGGGCAAGAACGATGCTGTGCTGCCAGCAGAGACCCGCGACTACAAAGAGAAGATCATGGCGCGCCTGAACATGGGCGCCACTCCGACCGGGCCGATCATGTTCAACGGCCGGCAGATCGCGGGCCGCACTACGGCGGAGCAAATCGGCACGCAATATCTCGGGATGAGCGAGAACGATCCCGGCGGACGGGCGGCGATCAAGTCATTTCTGAAGCAGTACGCCGGGACCGATATCGACCCGGCGAAGGTGCCGTGGTGTGCCGCTTTCGTGAACGGCATCATGGGCGCCTCGGGCCGCAAGGGCTCCGGCTCCCTGCGCGCGCTCGACTTCCTGAACTATGGGCAGGCCACAGACCAGCCCATGGCCGGCGATATCGTCGTGTTCGACTGGAAGGACGGCAGCGGCCACGCGGGCATCGTGCAGGGCTTCGAGGAGAAGAACGGCAAGCGCTATGTGCGGGTGCTCGGCGGAAACCAGGGCGGCACCGATGACGCAGGCAACCGCGTGAGCGGGACGGTGAGCTCTTCTCTCTTCAGCCTAGATAATGTCGCGGGCTATCGGAAGCCGCCCCCGGTCGGTGGCGGCCCGGATTTTGCCCAGCCGCGGCAGTTCAGCATTGCCGGCGGCGCGCGCGGCTATCTCTATCCCGACGCCTCGATGATCGACGATTACAAGCGGTCGATGGCGAGCGATGCGCGTCGGCTGATGCCGTCGATCGCCGATGGCTTTCGCAAGGGCCTGCCGCCGACCGGCGAAGAGTTCAACGCCTTCGTCGATATGGTGACGCTCTCCGGCGACCAGAAGCTGAAGACCGAGACGATCAGCCTTGTGCAGTCGCTGGAAGCGGCGAAGCAGCTCGAAGGGCTGCCGAAGCCCATGCGTGACGCGGCCATGCAGCGGCTGACGCAGGAGCTTTCCGGCGGGTCGTCCGAGATCCAGCGAGCCATGGTCGACAACCTCACCGAGTCCTTCGGCGCGCGCGATAAGGCGCTGGCTGATGACCCGATCGGCGCCGGGCAGCGCTACAAGATGATCCCGGCACAGCCGCCGATCGACTGGGCGAACGTTGGCGCGTCCCTACCATCGCGTGCGAAGGCCGCGAACGAGATGCGGCAGTCCACCGGCGCCACTGACGCGGTGAGCCCGCTCACGCAGGCGGAGACGCTGCAGCTCTCCCAGAAGCTGGCGCAGGGCGATGGGCAGGCGTCGGGCGGTCTGCTTAGCAATCTGGCCGCGCTGCCGCCGGATCAGTTCGGTGCGCTCCTGGCGCAGGTGCCGGTTCGGGATGCGCTGATCGGCATGACCCGCTCGGGCGACCCGGCAAAGATGACGGCGGCATTCTCTGCTCTGGATGCCGAACGGCGCCGCGACCCGGAAGGGTTCGCGAAGAAGTTCCCGAGCGTGGAGGACAGGCTGGAGGTCTGGAACGCGAAGATGGCGTTCATGCCGGCCGATAGCATCGCCAAGGAGATGCAGAGGGTCGACGATCCAGCACAGCAGAAGGCGCGCAAGAGTCTGCGCGACGATGCCGAGGAGAAGATCAAGAAGCTCACGCCTTCGGATGTCGCCGGCTATTTCGGCAACTGGATGCCCTTCAGCGCACCGGGCGAACCGGCACAGCCACTGCAGGCGGGCGAGCTCAAGGCGGATTTCGAGCGCGAGTTCACCGGCCTCTATGCCGAGATCGGCGACGAGGGCAAGGCGCGCGAGGTTGCTGTGGAGCGGCTCAAGCGCGTGTGGGCGCCGTCCGCGCTGAATGGCGGCCGGCTTACCAAATTCGCGCCGGAGAAGTCGCCCGCCTTCCAGCCGATCAACGGCTCGTTCGACTGGATGAAGAAGCAGTTCGACAACGATGTGCAGCAGGCGCTCGTCGGGATGGGCGCGGCGGTGGTGGACCCGGCCGAGTTTTCCGGCATCCGTAATCGGCCAGCCGGAGCCCAGGATGTGATCTCGGCGAAGTCGACCGCCCTCCTCAATGCCGAGCGCATGGTCGTGCCGGACGCGCGCACGCAGGCCGAGTTCTCCGCCGGCAAGCCGCCGTCTTATCCGGTGGTCGTCAAAGACCCCGCGACGGGCATGTTCGTGCCGCTTCAGGATGCGCAGGGGCAGCAGATGCGGTGGGTCGCGGATCAGGAGCTGGCGATGGCGCCTCTTCGCGCAGACGCCGCAGCCATCTTCGAGCGCATGAAGCCGATCATGGCCGAACAGAACCGTGCCGACGAACGCCGGCGCGCGCTCCTCACCCGCAAGAAGCCAGACTGATGCCGCTGATCGCTGAAGCCCCGGCCGAAACTGCGCTGCGCACGCCGACGACTGCGCCGGAGCCCGCCCCGTTTGCGCCGCGCGCGCCGAACGTTGACCCGCTGTCGGCAGCGTTCCGGCAGGAGAACACGGTTACGAACGTCGTCTCGCTCCTGAACCGCCCCGAATATCCGGCCGAGCCCGGCTACAATCCGGTCGAGGCCGTGCGTGGCACGAAATATGAGCGGGACCATCTGGACGATGTGATCTCGATCCAGTCTGCGGCCGAGATGCGCGCTTGGCAGGCGCGGGTTGATCAGGAGGAGGCGGATAAACGCGCGCTGCATGATGCGGGCGGCTGGGGCGTCGCAGCCGGTATCATCGCCGGGACGCTCGACCCGCTGATGTTCCTGCCGGTAGGCGGCGCGGTGAAGTCGGCGCGCGGCGGCTATGACGTTGCCCGGTCGGCGGCGACGGTCGGCGGCTTGACCGCGCTGCAGACGGGTGTTTCGGAAATCGCTTTGCAGGCGAACCAAGCCACGCGCACGCCGGGCGAGACCGCGATCTCGATCGCGACCAGCGGCCTCCTCGGCGGGCTGATCGGCGGCGGCGCTGCCGCGCTGATGACGCGTGCGGAGCGGGAAGCCCTCACGGGCCTGCTCGACCAGGACCGCAAGCTGGTTTCCGAGATCGTGGAGGGATCGGCCGCGCAGCCGGTCGCCGCCGGCGCCGCGGCAACCGACGTTCGGCAGCTCAAGCTCGTGGGCTACGGGCTCGACAAGGTGCCTGGCCTGAACACGCTGATCGAGAAGATGAGCCCGACCCTCCGCGTGTTCTCGTCTGACAACGTTGCTGCGAAGCGGACCATGGCCGATCTCGCGGAGACCGCGCTGAGGTTTGAGGACAACGAGCGCGGTATCGCAACCTCGTTCGGCGGCGCGCCGGTTAGCCGTGTGGTGCAGGCGCAGAAACTGGGAATGCAGCTGGAAGCAGCAGAGACGCTAAAGGATACCTTCACCGCTTACCGCTTCGGCGATGCGGTGCCCTCGGCGGCAATGGCGCGTGCGGCGATCGACGATCTGCGCGGCGCTGTTGAAGAGGGCAAGCTGTCGTTCAACGACTTCAAGCGTGAGGTGACGAACGCGCTCTTCTCTGGCGATACGCACGCGATTCCGCAGGTTGAGCAGGCCGCGAAGGATATCCGCGCGAAGATATTGGAGCCGATCCGTCAGAAGGCGGTCGATCTCGGCTTGCTCGATCCCGACGCGGCCCCCAAGGGCGATCCGTCGTGGTTCGCCCGCGTCTGGAACCGCGAGAAGCTGGCGGAGAAGCGACCCGACGCGGTGAAGCGCTTCGCCGACTGGCTTGAGGGGGAGCAGACCCGTAAATCCGCGGCGCAGGAGCGGCTCTCGGCCGCGAGCGACGAGCTGGACGCCGTGGACGCCACACGCGCAAAGCTCGAGGCGCAGGTTCAGCGGCTCGAAGCGACGACACAGAAGCTGGAAGGGCAGATTTCGGAACGCGCCATGGAGGCGCGCCGGGCTGCCGGCCGTGTCGATGTGCTGGCTGAGCGAAAGAACCTGCTCGCGCAAGAGCAGTCCGACATGGAGGAGTTCATCTCCACCATGCGGCAGGAGGTGCGTGATCCGGTTCTGCGAGAGCGGATCGACAACCTGGAGAAGGAATTCCGAGCGGCCCGCCTCGACGAGCAGAAGGCGCGCGTCTCGGAAGCCGATCTCGTCAAGCGTGATCAGCAGGAGGCGGCAGGCGCACTGTCCGATCGCGTCGGCAAGATGGCGGCAGATATTGTGCTGGGCAACCGTCGCCCAGCGCGCGAGCCCTCGTTCCTGCACTACATCGCCCGGTCCGGTGGCATCGCCGACCCCCGCGGCGAGGTAAAGTTCGTCATCGGATCGACCCGCGCGCACCCCGGCCTCATCAGCCGCGAGGGTATGTCGATCGACGAGCTCGGGGAAAAGCTCTGGCAGGAATACAAGCTGCCGCAGCGGCCTTCAGAACGCGAGGTCCTGGACTGGATCGATCAGGCCAGCCGTGGCCGGCAGCCGGGCTTCTGGTTGGAAAGTCTGACGGGGCAGCAGCATGCGGCCCTCGATGCGACGCGGTTCGCTGCCTCCGTAGACGAAGCCATGTCTCGGGCCGGGTTTACGCCGAAGTCGCGCGAGGATGTGGCCGCGTTCCTGCGCGGGGATAGCGCGCCGGCCCGCACGCTGGAGGATCTGGATCGCGCTCTGGCGGAGATGGAAGGCGCGGCGGTGCCGCCGTCCGTCAAGCTGGAGGGCGTCGACGGGCATCTGACGCTCGCGAAGGAAGACCTCGCTTCGGCGCGGGCCGCCGTGCAGCGGGGTTTGCAGGGCCGCCAGCAACTCGCCGGCACGGCGCGTGTCGTCGCCGGGCGGCAGGCCGAAGCCGGCATGGCCGATCGCGCGAGCCGCGGACGCATCGGCATCCTGCAGGATCGGCAGGCGCAGGCCGCGACGCGGCGCGGGCTGATCGACGAAGCGATGCGGCTTCAAGATGCGGTCGAGGCCGACATCATGAAGCGGATCGAGCAGGAGCTTGGCGAATGGGGTGGGCGCTCGGCTAACGAGGCGCTCTCGGCGATCAAGGCGCGTGACAAGGCCGCTGTCGGCCGCGACCCGAATGCGCCTCGCCTGGCGAGTGCCGACAAGCCGATGATGCGGGCCGTCGCGCGCATTCTGAACTCCGATCGCAACCTCTCTCGGGCCGAGCTTGATGCTCGAGCGAATGAGATCGTCGACCGCATCCTCGGTACGCCGGACGGGCGTCTGCCATACGACGCTGCCTCGGGCGGCCCGCGCGCTATGGTGACGCAGGAGGCGGGGCAGCAGCGAGGCTCGCTGCTCGCGCGAGACTTCGCCATCCCGACGAGCATGGTTCGCGACCTCATCGAGGACGATGCAGAGCACATCCTGGCAACGGTTACGCGGACGATGCTGCCGGACATGGCGCTCGTTGAGCGGTTCGGTGATGTCGACATGACCGAGGCGATGAAGAAGATCGTCGAGGAGTCGGCCGCGAAGGCAGCGCGCACGACCAACGCCAAGGAGCTGGCCGCGATCGAGAAGGAGAAGCAGATGCTCCTCCGTGACGTGGCCGCCACGCGCGATCGCATCCGCGGCACGTTCGGTTTTTCTCAGGATGCGACTGGCCGGAATATCGCGCGCTATGCCCAGTTCGCCAAGAACGTCAACGTCATCACTGACCTCGGCACGGCTGCGCTGAACAGCATGGGCGACGCCGCGGGCGTCGTGTTCCGCCACGGCTTCCTGAACACCTTCAAGGATGGCTGGGGGCCGTTCTTCCAGCGCATGCTCACCACGGCGCCGGCGGGCGAGGCGGACAAGCGGCAGCTGCGCGCGATGCTTCTGGCGGTAGAAACGCAGACCAATCTCCGAGGCCATTCGATTGCTGATGTGTCCGAGAATTATCGTCCTGGCACGCGCTTTGAGCGCGCTGTGAAATGGGCGGCCGACAAGTCTCAGCTCATCAATGGGCAGACGTTCTGGACCGACTGGACCAAGAGCATCGCCGCGACGGTGGGCTCTGCCGAGATGCTGCGCGCGGTCGAGCGCGTCGCCATAGGCAAAGCGACGACAAAGGACATCACTAACTTGGCCGAGGGCTCGATCGACGACGCTATGGCTCGACGCATTCACGCGGCCTGGGCTGATGGCGGTGGGGCGAAGATCGACGGGGCGCGACTGCCGAACACCGATGCGTGGAAGGATCGCGGCGCAGCCAAGGCTTTCGAAGCCGCCCTGCAGCGCGAGGTGGATTCGACGGTCATTACGCCTGGGCTAGAGAAGCCGCTGTGGATGTCAAAGCCGGTCGCCTCTCTGCTCGGACAGTTCAAGGCATTCATCGCCGCCTCGAATGAGCGAATGCTGATCGCCAACCTCCAGCGCTCGGACTGGAACACGCTGCAGGGCCTCTTCGCCGCCGTGACGCTCGGCATGCTCTCCTATCGGCTCTACACCCTAGTCTCGGGGCAGAAGGCCAGCGAGCGCCCGCAAGACTGGGTTAAGGAAGGCATCTCCCGTTCTGGCATCATGGGTTGGTTCGACGAGCTGAACAGCATGGGCGCGAAGTTCACGCGCGGAAATGCCGACATCTACAGAGTGATTGGGGCCGACAAGCCGCTCTCGCGCATGCAATCGCGCGGCATCCTTGGTACCTTCGCTGGGCCAACCGCGAACAAGATCGAGCGCCTGGCGCAGATCGGCGGCTCTGCGGCAGAAGGCGAGTGGACGGCGTCGGACACGACAGCGGTTCGCCGGCTGATGCCATTTCAGAACCTCTTCATGATCCGCCGCCTGCTCGATGAGGTCGAGAAGGGCGTGAAC